>CAYMDZ010000154.1:0-3404 GCA_964389355.1 uncultured Muribaculaceae bacterium
GGTTGGACAGCATCCTCTCGACAATGCCGCCCAGTTCACCACACGCATCATAGTCGAGAGGATGCTGTCCAACCTTAAGGAGGTGAACTGCTCCGTGATGGGCGACTACTACAACTGCAAGGCTTCCGAATGTGAGGTGCCTCTCCGCAGCGGCGAGATCCTCAGCTACTCCGACAAGTACCAGGGCGGCGGGGCCAAGGGTGCCAAGGGCGCGAAGTGTGGCGCCAAGATGTCCGCCGGAAGCAAACTCGGCAGCAAGGGTATGAGTTCGCTCAAGCGTGAACTTCCGGCCCGCATACCAGCCGATGTGACTGCGCTCGTAAAAGATTACGCCATAAGGACTTTCAAGACTCTGGGATGCGAAGGTCTCGCCAGAGTGGACCTGATGATAGACCAGGATGACAACCGTGTGTATGTCAATGAGATAAACACTATTCCCGGTTCGCTTTCGTCATATCTGTGGGATTACACCGGAATACCTTTCGGCGAGGTGATCGACACCCTTGTCGCCCGTTCTTTTGAAAGGGCCAGGGAGGAATCCTTCAAGGTCGTCGATTTCGGAGGAAACATCTTCGCTTCCGGAAAGTGATCCTGAATCAGTTCATAGAAAATACCGTGGCCTCTCTCGGCGAGCTGTATCCGCCCAGGGAGGCCCGCAATATTCTGACCATACTTTTGTGCTCCAGATTCGGCTGGAAGCCGTGGGAACTGGCACTGAAGGGTGGTGAGGATGTGAACTGCTTCGCCCTTGACGGGGATGTCGCGCGGCTTCTGCGCAGCGAACCCGTTCAGTACATTCTGGGGGAGAGCGAGTTCTACGGGAGGCGGTTCAATGTCTCTCCCGCCGTTCTGATCCCCCGTCCCGAGACCGAACTTCTGGTCGAAACTGCCCTTTCCCTGCCAATCCCGCCTTCGGCCAGGGTGCTTGACCTGTGCACGGGAAGCGGAGCCATCGCCTGGACGCTGGCATTTGAACGGCCCGGCTGGCACGTGACGGGCGTTGACATAAGCCCGGAGGCGCTTTCTGTCGCCGCGGGCCAGTTCGGCTCCGCCCTCCGCCGTCCGGAATTCATCGAGGGCGACGCTCTGGACCAGGATTTCCTCGCGTCTCTCGGGAAGTTCGACCTGGTGGTCAGCAATCCGCCGTACATAATGGAGAGGGAAAAGCCTCTTATGCGTGCCAATGTGCTGGATTATGAGCCTTCCCTGGCGCTGTTTGTGAGTGATGACGATCCTCTCGTCTTTTATCGCGCGATAGCGCGCGGGTGCGGGTCGCTTCTTAAGGAAGGCGGGTATGTTATCGTGGAATGCAACGAACTTCTCGCCGACAGAACGGCCGGAATCTTCGTCTCGCAGGGGCTACGATCTGTAAAGTTTTTCAAAGACGTTGCAGGCAAACCGCGTTTTGTGGAGGGGCAACTTTAAAAAAGGCATCTGATTATCAGTCAAATAGCAATTAGCCGTGTAAAACCTTTTTTACACGGTTTTTTTTGCGTCACTTTGCAAAAACGAATTTTGTGATATGAAGACATTCAGAACTATGAACTACTTCAACGGGGCGGGTTTGTTGCTTTTGACCGTCCTTGTTTCCTGCAGCAAAACCGGGTCCCATACCGATTTCTTGCTAAACACGGATTCAGATAATGCTACAGAAACACTCAGTTTCGGCCTGAATCAGGTGGCCCGGATTTTTGCTGCGCTTCCTATCGAGACTCAGCAGATGAATGAGGTATTCGATGCGGTAAGTTCATCAGGTACAAACGGATATGACGAGGAATACACTATGGCGCAGCTCTTCGCCTCCCCTGGAAGCGGAGTGGGGGAGGAGGCTTCCTTCACCAAGGCCGGACGGTATGTAAGGCCGCTGCGTGACCTGCTCACGGAATACGTGTCCGAAAATGCCGGCACCAAGGCCGCGCCTTACTCTGCGGAGGAGTTCCTCTCCGAGCTGGAAAGCTCTGATCTTCAGATATATTGGCCTTATTCCGAGGACTGGGACAAGGAGACCCTTCCCATCATCACTTTTGACCCCGGTTACGGGTCGAACTATAACTACGGGTACAGGCTGCGGCGCAATTCGCGCGGGGATCTGGCCGTGGATTCAGTCTATGTGGACGAGGCTGTGGCTGAGACGGCTCCGGTCTGGGTGATAAACCGCAACGGCGACTCGTTCGCCACTCCGCTGCCGCTGTTCGTTCCGGAAAGCGCATTGGCCTCAGAGAGGTCAGCGTCCACCAGGGCGGCGAGCAGGGTGCTGAGGATGAAGAGCTTCACTATGCTGCGCAATTACGACTCCTGGTTCCAGGGAGGGTCGGAGTTTTTCGTGAAATGCGGCAGCGTAAACGGGTTCAGTGCTTCCACGGAGGCCGAACTGAAGCTGTATTCTCCGAGCGTGACGGACTTTATGGTGGCAGTGAAGAGGAAATACCTTAACGTGGAACGTGAGTACAACGCCATCATCATGACCAATTTCTCGAACCAGCTGGAGAATCTGGCCTTTCTGGTGACCGAGGACGACGGCGGGGCCCAGACTTCGTGGAAATGTTCCGCCACTGTGAAGATAAAGTCGAAAAGTTACGGGTTCGACGTGGATATCCCTTACAAGGAGAATGACGACATAGTGTGGCGCGGGCAGCTTTCCGCCAATTTCTTTCAGAGCGAGGACATCGTGACCGGACGGTTCGGCGATGTGATAATAAAGTTCGAGCTGGAATAAATATATCGTACTATCTTTCCAGGACGTTGGTTCTGATCCAGAACTGGTTCTCATTGAAACTGTCCCAGCGGACGAATTCCAGATACCAGTAATAGAAGCTTCCCTTCGTCTCGAAATATCCCTTTCCTACGGATTTGGGCCCGATTTCGCTCGATGATTTCGCATAGAAGTCGACGGACTGGTTCAGTCCTATCACTTTCGCGTCGGCAGAATATCCTTTGCTTTGAAGGGTGAGGATGGTGGTCTGCAGAGGCAGCATGCTGAGTCTGCACTTGGCCTTCAGTATGAATATCTGGGCCAGAGTCCAGCCTGTGCCGTCATAATAGTCGAGTATGTGCTTTATCTCGTCAGGGGTCAGTGACTTGTTGTAGCACTCCGTCTTGTTCGGCCCGTAGATGAAGTCCATATCGTCGTCATATTCCATCCATTCGCGCGGAATTCTGCACCACGACGGATTTTTGTACGTGGAGGATCCCTGGAAAGTGAAATTGACTGCATCCATCACGAAGTGAGCTCCCGGAATCTGGCAGATGGCCTTGTCGTCGTGATGTTCCACAGGACGGTTCTTGATATATTCGGCGAGAAGGTTGAACTTTTCGATGTTCTTGTCGAGCATCGTCTTCTTGGAATCTTCGTCCATATCCGTTCTCAGCGTATAGTAGAGCTGGGTCAGATACAGGTTTTCGGC
>CAYMDZ010000155.1:0-3399 GCA_964389355.1 uncultured Muribaculaceae bacterium
CTCCAGGTGCCGCGAACGCAGCCGCCGCCTTTACTGCCTCGTCAGCCGAGGCGGTGTCTGTCATGTTTTCCTTGCCAATTATCCCTTCGAAAGCCTCGTGTATGCGCTCGTTGTGCAGGCCCATGCACACGATGGCCTTCACCTTGCTCTTCACCAGGTCATTGAGCACCGAGTAGTCGTTCCCCTTGTCCTTGCCGCCCACTATCCACACGACAGGTCTGGTCTGGCAGTCCAGCGCATACCACGCCGAATCCACGTTGGTGGCCTTCGAATCGTTGATGTACAGCACGTCTTTGATGCTAAGGACCGGTTCGAGCCTGTGCTCTATGGGCTGGAACGAGCTCAGTGCCTCGCGGATCACGGAATTGCTGATGCCGGAGGCTTTGGCGGCCAGAGCCGCGGCCATGGAGTTGTAGATGTTGTGCTTGCCGCCGAGGGCCAGTTCCTTCAGGTAGATCTCGGTTTTGTCCTCGTTGTAGTCGAGCACTATCTTGTCGTTGTCCAGATATGCGCCCTGCGCGACCTTGCCTTCCTGCGTGTAAGGGAGCTGGCGTGCCTGGACGAGAATCTGGCTCAGGTGTCCTATGGTTATCTGGTCGTCAGAGTCGAAGATGAAGCAGTCCTCCGGGCGGAGGTTCCTGGTGATGCGGAACTTGGCCTTCACGTAGTTCTCCATCTTGAAGTCATAGCGATCCAGATGGTCGGGCGTGATGTTCGTTATGATGGCGATGTCCGGGCGGAAATCATAGCATCCGTCCAGCTGGAAACTGCTGATTTCCAGCACGTAGTAGTCGTGATGCTCGGTGGCCACCTGGTAGGCGTAGCTCTTGCCTATGTTCCCGCCGAGGCCCACGTTGAGGCCCGCCTGCTTGAACAGGTAGTAGATGAGCGAGGTCGTGGTGGTCTTGCCGTTCGACCCGGTGATGCAGATTTTGTGTGCCGTGTCGTATCTGGCGGCGAACTCTATCTCGGAGATGATGTGTATCCCCAGGTCCTCGGCCTTGCGCACGATGGGTACGCTCGACGGGATGCCCGGGCTCTTGATGATCTCTCCTGCGGACAGGATTTTCTCCTCCGTGTGCCCGCCTTCCTCATATTCTATGTTCCACTTTTCGAGCGTGGACTTGTATTCGTCCTTGATGGCGCCGTTGTCGGACAGAAAGACGTCAAAGCCTTTCACCTTGGCCAGAACGGCAGCGCCCACACCGCTCTCGGCTCCTCCCAAAATAACGATTCTGGACATTTCTATCTAAGTTTCAGTAATGCCAATGTACTTACAGCCAGCAGGATACCCACGAGCCAGAAGCGTATGACGATGCGCGGCTCCGGGAGACCCTTCTTCTGATAGTGATGATGTATCGGGGCCATCAGGAACAGCCTTCTGGCCTCGCCGTATTTTCTCTTCGTGTATTTGAAATACCCCCTCTGCAGAATTACCGACAGCCCTTCCACCAGGAAGATGCCGCACAGGACGGGCAGCAGCAGCTCCTTGCGAAGCAGCACGGCGCCCACGCCGATGATGCCTCCTATCGTAAGGCTGCCCGTGTCGCCCATGAACACCTGTGCAGGGAAGGTGTTGTACCACAGAAAGCCGCCGAGAGCTCCCACGAACGCCGCCATGAACACGGCGATCTCACCCGTGCCCGGAATGTACATTATGTTCAGGTACGAGGAGTCTATGGCGTTGCCGCCCAGCCATGCCAATATTCCCAGCACCACTCCGACTATGGCCGAAGTGCCCGCCGACAGGCCGTCCAGGCCGTCGGTCAGATTGGCCCCGTTGGTGCAGGCGAGGATGATGAAGATGATCACGGCCGCGTAGATGGCCCATTTGAGATACCAGCCCCACACTCCCTTGAGAGGGGAGAGGCTCTTGTAGTCGAATTCGTGGTCCTTCACGAACGGTATGGTGGTCGTGGTGGTCTTCACGATGTCATCCTTGACGATCTCCGTCTGCTGCGTCTCCTCGTTCACGGTCTCGGTCGTCTCGCGGACCACGATTTTCGGCGAGAAGCATACGAACAGCGCCACTGTAAGGCCAAGTCCGAACTGGCCTATGAGCTTGCTTTTCTCGCTGAGGCCGTTCTTGTTGTGCTTGAAGACTTTGATGTAGTCGTCCAGAAAGCCCACCGCACCGCACCACAGGGTGGTTATGATGAGTATCTGGATGTAGATGTTCGAAAGGTCGCACACCAGAAGCACCGCGGTAAGAAGCGAGGTGATTATGATGATGCCGCCCATCGTAGGTGTGCCTTTCTTGCTCATCTGTCCCTCGAGGCCGAGGTCGCGAATGGTCTCGCCTATCTGCTTGCGCTGCAGAAAGGCTATCATCTTCTTGCCGAAGATGATGGAGACGAGGATTGATATTACGCTGGCGAGCATGGCCCTGAAGGAAAGGTAGTTCATCAGGCCCTGCCCCGGGAAGTCGAATTTGTCGAGCAGATCGAACAGACAGTTAAGCATGGTTTATTTCTGATTTATTATCTGGTTTACTACTTCTCTTTCGTCGAAGTGAAGTTTCTCCGTTCCGAGTATCTGATAGGTCTCGTGACCCTTTCCCGCCAGAAGGATGGTCGCTCCCCTGGCCGAGAAGTTGATGGCCAGGCGTATGGCGTCGGCGCGGCTGGCCACGCACATCGATTTCGAGCGTCCCCTCATGTCGAACCCGCTGCAGATCTCGTTCATTATGGCCTCGGTGCTCTCCGAACGGCTGTTGTCCGAAGTCACGATGATCTTGTCCGCATATTTCTGGGCCACCTGCGCCATTTCCGGGCGCTTGGTGCGGTCCCTGTCGCCTCCGCAGCCGAAAAGGCATACCAGTTCGCTTTTCGGACTCACGCTTCGCAGAGCCTTGAGCACGTTCTCGAGCGCGTCAGGAGTGTGCGCGTAGTCTATGACCACGGTCTTCCCGTCAGGAATCTTTATGGTCTCGAGCCTGCCCGGAGCCCCTGACAGTGAGCTGAGCGCCACCAGCACCTTTTCCCTGTCCAGGCCAAGTTCCACGGCTGTGGAATAGATGGCCAGCAGGTTGTAGGCGTTGTGCTCCCCGATGAGCCTGGTCCACACTTCGGTGCCGTCGATGACCAGCTGGGAGCCGTCTATGCACTGTTCCATCACCTTGCAGGTGTGGTCGGCCATCGAATGGCAGGAGTATGTTACTTTTCTTGCTTTCGTATTCTGGAGCATCACCAGACCGTTCCGGTCATCCGCATTGGTGATCGCTATGGCCTTTCTGCCCAGATTGTCGAAGAAGAGCTTTTTGCACCTGAGGTACTCGGCGAAGGTGCCGTGATAGTCCAGATGGTCGTGCGTGAGGTTCGAGAAGATGCCGACATTGAAGTCCAGCGCATCCACCCTGTGCTGCTCTATGCCAATTGAGCTGACTTCCATAAAGCAGTA
>CAYMDZ010000156.1:0-3392 GCA_964389355.1 uncultured Muribaculaceae bacterium
AGATACCGCCCATAGTGTAGTGGATGGCAGGATAGATCATCATAGGCTCCTCCCAAGGTGAAGAAGCGGTGATCTTCTCATACATGTCGAAGAGGTTGCCGTAACGCTCGGCCACCTTCTTGTGTCCCAGACGCTCGATGGCATCGGAGAAATCAAGGAACACGGCCTTGCCGGTCTCGTTTACGCCGTAACCGGCGTCGCACCTCTCCTTGGCAGCACGTGAAGCCACATCACGCGGAACGAGATTACCGAATGCAGGATACCTGCGCTCGAGGTAGTAGTCACGGTCTTCCTCCAGAATCTGTGAAGGCTTGATCTGATGCTTGCGGAGCTTCTCGACATCCTCCATCTTCTTAGGCACCCAGATACGTCCGTCGTTACGGAGCGACTCAGACATAAGGGTAAGTTTGCACTGCTGGTCACCGTGAACCGGAATACAGGTAGGGTGAATCTGCGCGAAGCAAGGATTTGCGAAATAAGCGCCCTTCTTCCAGCACTGAACGGCGGCTGAACCGTTGCTGTTCATGGCGTTGGTAGAGAGGAAGTATGTGTTGCCGTAGCCGCCGGTGGCGATTACCACTGCGTGTGCGCCGAATCTCTCGAGCTGACCTGTTACCAGGTTGCGGGCGATGATGCCCTTGGCCTCGCCGTTGACGAGCACCAGGTCAAGCATCTCGTGACGCGGGAAGCTGGTCACCGTACCTGCCGCGATCTGACGGTTGAGAGCCGCATAGGCTCCGAGCAGAAGCTGCTGGCCGGTTTGGCCCCTGGCATAGAATGTACGGCTGACCTGCACACCTCCGAATGAACGGTTGGAAAGATATCCGCCGTATTCGCGTGCGAACGGAACACCCTGGGCAGCGCACTGGTCTATGATGGATGCGCTGACCTCTGCGAGACGGTATACATTGGCCTCGCGGGCACGGTAGTCACCGCCCTTGATGGTGTCATAGAACAGACGGTAGATCGAGTCGTTATCGTTCTGATAGTTCTTGGCAGCATTGATACCACCCTGTGCGGCGATGGAGTGCGCACGGCGCGGAGAATCACTGATACAGAAGACTTTGACATTGTATCCGAGTTCACCGAGAGTAGCGGCTGCCGATGCGCCGCCCAGACCGGTACCTACCACGATAATGTCCAGTTTTCTTTTGTTGTTAGGGCTGACAAGATGGATTTCTGACTTACGTTTGGTCCATTTTTCCGCCAATGGTCCGTCAGGAATTTTTGAATTGAGTTTATCTGCCATTTTGTATATAATTAATATTGTTTCCTTTCATTAAAAAAGCGAGTTTTCGTCCCTGCCCGCAGGCTTTATGCCCAGATGCTGATAAGCCAGATCGGTGGCTATCCTGCCCCTCTGGGTGCGCACGATGAACCCTTCCTTTATAAGGAACGGCTCGTACACCTCCTCGAAAGTGCCCTGGTCCTCCCCTATCGCCGTCGCGATGGTATTGGCCCCCACGGGCCCCCCCTTGAAACTGTTTATGATGGTGCCAAGTATCTTGTTGTCTATGGCATCGAGTCCGCGGGTGTCTATCTTGAGCTTGTCCAGCGCATACCGGGCTATCTTCAGATCTATCCTGCCGTCGCCCATCACCTGCGCGAAATCCCTCACCCTGCGGAGCAGGGAATTGGCGATTCGCGGCGTACCGCGGCTGCGCATGGCTATCTCCACGGTGGCCTCTTCGTCTATGGGAACGTTCAGAATACCTGCGCTGCGCTTCACTATCCGGGCCAAGTCGTCCACGTCATAATATTCCAGCGGACAGGTGATTCCGAACCTCGCACGGAGCGGAGCCGTAAGCAGACCGCTGCGCGTGGTGGCGCCCACCAGGGTGAACGGGTTCAGCGAAATCCTCACGGATCTGGCGCCCGGACCCTTGTCTATCATAATGTCTATCACGAAGTCCTCCATCGCGGAATAGAGATATTCCTCCACCTCCGGACTCAGACGGTGAATCTCGTCTATGAAAAGCACGTCCCCTTTCTCCAGCGAAGTCAGAAGCCCCGCCAGATCGCCCGGCTTGTCAAGCACCGGACCGGACGTGATTTTAAGGTTGCTGCCCATCTCATTGGCTATGATATGTGCCAGTGTGGTCTTTCCCAGACCCGGAGGGCCGTGAAAAAGCGTATGGTCAAGCGACTCCCCTCTCAGTTTGGCGGCCTGGATATAAATATGCAGATTGGACACGATTTCCCTCTGGCCTGTAAAATCTTCCAGACCCTGGGGACGAATTATTCCGTCCAAATCTTTATCTTTGCTCTCGACTGCGCTATGAGGGTTGAATTCGGACATTTCCAGCCGCTTTCTAAAAATCATACAAATATAAGTTATTTAATTTAATTTCTTTGATGTTTTTGTTTAGCCTGTGGAAATGTGGATAAGTGAAAACCGCACTTGAAATTCAACCTTTTAACCGCGCCGTAATTTTTAATATGTTGTGGAAACCCGTGCAGTTTCATTGTTGAAAACTTTTTCCGAAAACTTATCCACAGTCAAATCCACAGGTTATCCACAGAGTTATCAACACAGAGGATGATTATAGACAGCAAGGCCGCAGGCCTTCTTGAAGAAAAACTTTCCGGTGCGGACGGGGAACTGTTCTGCAAGTCCCTGTTTTTCTCTGCCAAGTGGTTTGTATTGAGTAACGCAGCCCGCAGGGGCCTCCACCTCATCGTGCTTCCTGACCAGGAAAGTGCGGAATACTGCACTTCGGATCTCTACAATCTGGTGGAGGGTGACAGAGTGTTTTTCCTTCCCGAAGCCGGAAGCGGAGTGGAGAAAAGCAATTACAAGTCCACCCTCAACGTCCAGCGCACCACCGCCATCCAGAACATAATAGGACACGTCGAAGGTGATTTGGCTTATGTGGTGACTTACCCGAAGGCATTGGCAGAGACCATTCCGCTCGACAGCGCGATAAGCGGCTCGGACCACGAATTGAAAAAGGGTGACGAGATCTCGCACGAGGCTATGATAGAGATACTTGGCAGGTGCGGATTCGAAAGGGTGGATTTTGTCTCGCTTCCGGGCCAGTTCGCCGTCAGGGGCAGCATCATAGATTTCTTCTCATATTCGAACAACGAAGCTTACAGGGTTTCCTTCTGGGGCGACGAGATAGAAAAGATCAATATTTTCGACTGCAACACCCAGCTGTCCAAGGCCGAATGCGACTCCGCCCACATCACTTCGAACATTCTCTGCACGGAGGAAAACGGGCAGCAGAACATCATCGAGGCCCTGCCGAAGGACAGCGTCATCTGGTTCGACTCCTTCGACATGTACAAGGACGAGGCGTTCACTGCTTTCTGCGGCAACCGGAAGCGGGTTTACCTCGAGGTTCCGCTCAGCCGGCAGAACGAGGTCACGCCCATAGAGTTTCACATCA
>CAYMDZ010000157.1:0-3386 GCA_964389355.1 uncultured Muribaculaceae bacterium
AAACATAGCGAGAAAAAGCCGTGTAAAAAAGGTTTTACACGGCTAATTGTTAATCATCTGGATAGCAATATGTTGAAAATTGATTGCCCGCACCAAAATGCCAGTTTGCCCTGCTCCTTTGAAAAAAACTTTACAGATTTGACCAAACTTGCGGTACCTGTTTTACAGCAGGGACGACAGGGTCTGGTAGTAGGTCTTGGAGACGGGGATGGCTGGGCAGGAAGGTACGTCAAGATTGGCAAACACATAGCCGCGGGAGTCCTTGCTCAGGATCTTCACGTGCTTCGGGTTCACGTAGAAGGCTCTGTGGCAGCGCTGAAGGCCCTGTGCGTGCAGCATGGGCTCGAGCCGTTTCATCGAAGAGCGGAGGGTGTAGCGCTTGACCACATCGGCGTCGGTATAGACGATCTCCACGTAGTTCTCGCGGGCTTCGATGTACAGAAGGGAATTGGCAGCCACGACGAGCTTGAGCTTCTGGCTGTCGTCCTTGAAATGCAGTCTGCCGTCTTCCGGTCCGAGAGGGGAGAGCAGTTCTTCGTTACGGCTTTTCAGGGTGCGCTCCATCCCGATGAGGATGTACGGCCAGATTATGATGAACCCGAATCTGGAGATGCACTTGGCCACCGCGGTGAAGTAGGTGTCGGCCCGGCCCTGCATCAGGTGCATGTACAGGCCCGCGAACAGGCAGAAGATGATGACTTCCACGGCGCACCAGCCCAGATAGAATGCGTTCGAAGCCGGAATGACCTTCCGGAGGAAATAGAACGCCAGTCTGGTCCCCACCAGCACCAGCAGAAGTATGCATCCGACCATTATGAGGTTGAACTCCATAATGTCAGCCTGGCCCGTCTCCAGGAAGGAAACGGCCGCTTCCGGTCTGTACAGGAGCACGAATGCCACGAAAAACACCGGTATGCCCAGAAAGTGGATTATTTGTGACGGGAACTTGAAGAAGCTCCGTGCCAATTCGTTCGTTGAATGCATACGGGGCAAAAATACAAAAAAATGAGTAATTTTGCATTCCTACCATAGAATGTGTTACTATGAACGTTAAATCGGTAAACAAGCGGCTGGAAGCCAGTTTCAGGGAGAACTGGTGGAAGCTGGCCCTTTCGAACTACAAGGGTGAAACTATGAATTACGCGATGATGGCCGAGCGCATCGAGATGATGCACGTCGTTTTCCGGCGCTGCGGCCTGAACCCGGGGGACAGAGTCGCCATCTGCGGCCGCAACCAGGCCAACTGGGGTGTCTGCTTCCTCGCGGCGTTGACCTACGGAGCTGTCCCTGTTCCGATTCTCAGCGACTTCAATCCTGACAGCATCATATATCTTCTCGGACACTGCGAGGCGCGTGTCTTCTTCGTGGACGAACCCGTGTGGGCGGCCCTGAACACCGACAATCTTCCCGAGCTGGAAGTGGTGGTGAACATCTCTGACCTGCAGTGTCTTATGTCCGTGAAAGGGGATATCGACGCCATACGCCGCGACGTGGTGATGGAGTTCAGAAGGCAGTACCCGTGCGGACTCCGTCCCGAGCAGATCAACTACTACGAGGACAAGCCTGACGAATTGGCCATCATAAACTACACTTCCGGCACGTCGGGTTTCTCGAAGGGCGTGATGATTCCGTACCGCGCATTGGCCTGCAACATGAATTTCGCGGGCAATGTGGCCGAACCGCAGATGAACAGCGATTCGAAGGTGGTGTCGATGCTGCCGCTCGCGCACATGTACGGGCTGATGTTCGAGTTCCTGTTCGAGATGAGCATCGGCGCGCACGTGTATTTCCTGACCAAGACTCCGAGCCCGAGGGTGATTATGGACGCGTTCCGGGAGGTGCATCCGTCCGTCATCATATCAGTCCCGCTCATCATAGAGAAAGTTTACAAGACCCAGCTCAAGCCGGTCGCCGAGAAGCTCAAGTTCTTCTTCGCCGCGCCTTTCATCGGGCACCTGATACGCAGATATATGAAAAAGCGTGTCGTGGCGGCCTTCGGAGGGGAGTTCGAGGAGATCATTATGGGCGGCGCCGCAGTGAATCCTGAGGTGGAGAAGTTCTTCCACAGGCTCCGTTTTCCGTTCACGGTGGGCTACGGAATGACCGAGTGTGCCCCTATCATCACCTATGTCAAGTGGCGCAGGGCCAGGGTCGGCTCGTCCGGCAAGGTGATTCCGGGCTGCAGGATACGCATCGACTCCTCCGATCCGGCGAGGATTCCGGGCGAGGTGCAGGTGAGCGGACAGAACGTGTTCCTGGGATATTATAAGAACGAGCAGGCCACCCGCGATGCCTTTACCGAAGACGGATGGTTCAGAACCGGAGATATGGGCATCCTCAGGAACGGCTACCTTTACCTCAAGGGCCGCTGCAAATGTATGATCCTGGGCCCCAACGGTCAGAACATCTACCCGGAGGAGCTCGAGGGCGTCATCAACAACTTCCCTTACGTGGTGGAGTCGCTCGTGGTGGAGGAAAAGGGCGGTCTCACGGCCATCGTCTATCCGGACTACGCCGCCTCCAGGATGTACGGAATCAGTAAGGAAGACATCGACGGCAAGCTTCAGAGCATGCTCCCGGAGGTGAACAAAGCGCTTCCGAGCTATGCGCAGATACGCAGGATAGAGTTCATCGACCACGATTTCGAGCGTACCCCGAAGCGCAACATCAAGAGATATCTGTATCAGAAAAACAAATAGAACATGAGTAAATTCGACCAGCGTTATCTGGAGATGGCTCAGGTCTGGGCCAAGAATTCCTACTGCAGGAGGCGTCAGGTGGGCGCCCTGCTCGTGAAGGACCGGATGATTATTTCCGACGGCTATAACGGCACCCCCTCCGGATTTGAGAATATCTGCGAGGACGAGAGCGGTGTCACCAAACCCTATGTGCTTCACGCCGAGGCCAATGCCATCACGAAAGTGGCCAAGTCCGGCAACAGTTCGGAGGGCGCGACTCTCTATGTGACCGCATCTCCCTGTATGGAATGTGCCAAGCTCATCATACAGGCCGGGATAAAAAGAGTAGTGTACCAGGACCAGTACCGTCTGATGGACGGAATAGAGCTTCTGCAGAAAGCCGGTATTGAGTGCGTTCATATGGAGAAAATCGATGAGTAACAAAGGAACAACCATATTCGTGGCCGCGCTGGGCATAGTGATAGGGGCGATGGGCGTGTCGTTCTACAATTCCGTCCAGCAGCGCAAGGCCATCTACCGCACGCAGTACAGCGACTGGCGCAAGCTCAACCTCATCCTTCGCGAGGTGGATGCCAATTATGTCGATTCCATCGACAGGCAGGCCCTTACGGACGCTGCCGTGGAGGCCGCGCTTGCCAAGCTGGACCCGCATTCGGTCTATCTGCCTCCGGTGGAGCGCGAGGAGAG
>CAYMDZ010000158.1:0-3360 GCA_964389355.1 uncultured Muribaculaceae bacterium
ATTCATCACACGCTTTGCCAGAATCTATACGCCGGTGGTTGTGGCATCCGCCGTGCTGCTGGCCATAGTGCCGTCCCTCTTTACCGGGCAGTGGCTTGAATGGCTGCACAGGGCGCTCATATTCCTGGTTATTTCCTGTCCTTGCGCGCTGGTCATCTCCATTCCGCTTACATTCTTCGCGGGCATAGGCGGAGCTTCCAGAAAGGGCATCCTGGTGAAGGGCTCGAACTATCTGGAGTTGCTTGCCAAGGTTAACACGATGGTCTTCGACAAGACCGGAACCCTCACTCAGGGCAGGTTCTCCGTAAGCGAGATCAAGGCCGTGGACGGAGATGACGAAGGGCTTCTGAAATGTGCTGCACTCTCCGAGATATACTCGAACCACCCGGTGGCCGTGTCCCTCCGGAACGCCTGCGGGGCCGAACTTGATAAATCCGTTGTGAGCGATGTGAAGGACTTCGCCGGAGAGGGGATATGTGCCAATGTCGCCGGCCGCGAGGTTTATGCCGGCAATGAGAAACTGATGCGCCGCCTGAACATAACCCCGTCTGCCGTGGCAAAGACCGGCACGGTGGTGTATGTGAGCGTGGACGGCGAATACAGAGGCCATATAGTGGTGTCCGATACCGTGAAACCGAATTCCCGCGCCGCGATTGAAGACCTTCACAGGCTCGGCGTGGGCAGGACCGTGATGCTTACCGGCGACCGTGCAGATGTGGCGAAGGAAGTGGGGGAACAGATTGGCCTGGATGAGGTGCATGCAGGGCTGCTTCCGGCAGACAAGGTGGAGCTGGTCAAGGCGCTTAAGGAATCGGATCCGGACGGTGTGCTGGCATTTGCGGGAGACGGCATCAACGATGCGCCGGTGCTTAAATTGGCGGATCTGGGCATAGCGATGGGCGGAGTCGGCAGTGATGCGGCCATAGAGGCGGCGGACATCGTGCTGATGGATGACGATCCTTCGAAGATAGCCTGCGGAATCAGAATCGCGCGCAAGACCCACGGCATAGTGATGCAGAACATAATCTTCGCCATCGGCATAAAGTTGCTCTTCCTGCTGCTCGGTGCGCTTGGCATTGCGAACATGTGGGAGGCTGTTTTCGCGGATGTCGGAGTGACCGTAATTGCGATTTTGAACGCTTTGCGTGCGATGCGGGTAAAATAATTGCTATATTTGGGCTATGAAGAAAGATTTCTTGGTAGCAGGACATATATTCAGAGTCGTACTCCCCCAGGATTGCCCGTTGTGGGCGGCTATGAGGCAGTACGACCCTTTTTTTGTGGAGGATGCGGGTGAACCGGTTTTCGAACTGGACCTGGCGGACAGTCTGCCCGAAGGGGAGAAGACGATGTTCTATGACCAGCCCACCGAGCCCGGAGAGACGAAGATCGTGATCTGGAAGCAGGGCGCGGACTGGTATCTGGAATCTTCTCCGAATTCTGCGCGTCCTGTGTCCATGAAGCTGTGGATGAGTGCGGATTTTTCATCTTCGAAACTGGTGATAGCCGACCGCAGGGAGGCTCTGTTCGCGCTCAACAACGCCCTTATGCTTCAGTATGCCTTCCGCACCGCCTGTATGGGGACGCTGGAGATGCACGCTTCCGTTATAGTGAATGGCGGCCTGGCGTATCTGTTCCTGGCCAAAAGCGGTACCGGAAAAAGCACGCAGAGCAGAATGTGGCTGGAGAACATACCGGGGAGCCATCTTCTGAACGATGACAATCCTATAGTGCGTGTGCTGGAGGACGGCAGCGTGCGGGTTTACGGCTCGCCGTGGAGCGGAAAGACTCCGTGTTACAGGAACGAGGACTGGCCGGTGGGGGCGATGGTGCGGATAAAGCGTGCGGAGCAGAACCGTGCGTATCCTATGGACGTGGTGCACTCCTATGCGCTCGTGTATTCGTCGTCTTCGGGCATCAAGTTCGACCCGGGCATGGGAGATGCCCTGAGCGACACCATAGGAAAGGTCATAGGTGCAGTGAGATGTTTCACTTTGGAATGCAGGCCTGACGCCGAGGCGGCCCGCGTGTGCAGGGAGGCTGTGACGCGATGAGCCTGATAGTTCCCAACGACATATTGTTCAGTCATATAACCGGACTTCTCGACCAGGGAAAGTCCGTGACATTTCAGGTGAAGGGCTGCAGCATGCTGCCTTTCATAGTGGGGCAGAAGGACAGCGTCAATGTGCATCGCGGCGAGTTCGTCCCGGGCGATGCGGTTCTGGCTCATCTTCCCGGCGGAAATTATGTGCTGCACAGAGTGGAAAGTATTGACGGTGAAAGTGTTACCCTTAAGGGTGACGGGAATCTCAAGGGAAGGGAGCATTGCCGGGTGGAGGATGTTAAAGGCAAGGTGACGCAGGTGCTGAAGGGCGGCAGCCGTCCGGTGGATGTCACCGCGCCGTCATACAGAAGAAAAGTAAAAAGATGGAACAGTCTTCCGTACATCGTGCGGAGGGTGGTTCTGGCGATAATAAGAAGAATTAAGTAATGAGACTTGTAGAAGGATTTAAACTCAGGGAGATCTGCGGAGTGGCAGTGGTGGTTCCGGAAGGAGCCGATCTGGTGAATTTCAACAAAATGCTTTCGCTTAACGAGAGTGCGACCTTCCTGTGGAGGTCCGTGGAGGGAAAGGACTTTGATGTCAATGCCCTGGCGGAACTTCTGGAAGGGGAGTATGAGATAGATCATCAGACAGCCCTTGCCGATGCGCAGAAACTGCTCGACAAGTGGATAGAGATAGGCGTAGTCAGGTGATGAAGGATTTCCGTCCCTGCGTTAAAGGACTCTGGGGGCTGCTGAAGCCTATTCTGCCCCGGGTGCTGGGGTGCAGCGTGCTGTACCTCGGGGAAGCCGCGTGTTCACTGGCCTTCGTATGGTACAGCAAGAAGGTTGTGGACATAGCGACCGGGGTGTCGGCGGCGCCTCTGGGCAGCGCCGTGGCCGTGATGGTCTCCATAATGGCGATGCAGATAGTGTTCCGCATAGCTTCCAAGCGCGTGGAGGGGGAGATCAGCGTGA
The DNA here is from genome assembly GCA_964389355.1 of uncultured Muribaculaceae bacterium. GTDB lineage: Bacteria > Bacteroidota > Bacteroidia > Bacteroidales > UBA932 > Cryptobacteroides. The sequence goes on from CAYMDZ010000158.1 coordinate 3,022, forward strand.
AGGCCAAGCTTGGCATACGCAAGGACGCCTTCGAGAAGGCTCTGCGCAGCGCATGGACGGGCAGGGACAGGTTCCACAGCGCCGATGTGGTGAACAGGCTCGAGGAGGATATCCGCGTGGTGAGTGAATTCCTGTGCGTGACGCTCCCGAAGGCGGTGGTCACGGTGGCACAGCTCATCTGCGCGTGCGTGATGCTGTTCGCCTTCTCTTCGTCACTGGCATGGATACTTATCTGGATTATGCCTGTGGCGGTGATCGCGGCCAGGCTGTATTTTAAGAAACTTCGCGACCTTTCGTCCCAGATAAGGGCGATCGACGGGAAGATCCAGGGCCATCTGC
>CAYMDZ010000159.1:0-3333 GCA_964389355.1 uncultured Muribaculaceae bacterium
GAGGCTTTTCGAAGCGTTTGCCCGTACAGGGTCGCGAAGCGACAGCGCAGAAAAGGCTCTGCACCGGCTGGCGATGTTGAAACCGCCGTCTGGCGGTCCAAGTGTGGACAAAAATAACCGAAAAGTTCCCTACCTGGATTGCCAATAGGTCCCTCGCGGCTCTCAGTGGTATCTGCCTCATCCAGGTAAGGATAAAAAAGGGTGAATAGTTCCACACCTGGCGAAAAGCCACCGAATTGACTATGTATCGTCAACAACCGATTTTATTTCGTATCTTCGCGCATATGAAAGTGCGAGACATAGAAAATGCTCTGGAGCGGGTGGCCCCCCTCTGTCTGCAGGACGACTTTGACAACGCCGGCCTCCAGGTCGGTCTCGAATCGGACGACGTCACCGCCGTTCTCACCTGTCTGGACGTAACCGAAGACATCATCGCCGAGGCCTTCGCGAAAGGCTGCAGCCTGATCGTCTCCCACCACCCCCTTCTCTTCCATCCACTGAAACGGGTCAGCGACCTTTCCTACCAGCAAAGGTGCGTCCGCACCGCCATTCAGAAAGGCATCAGCATCTATTCCGCCCACACGAATCTGGACAACGCCTCCGGCGGAGTCAATTATCGCATAGCGGAAAAGATTGGCCTGCAGAACCTTGAATGGCTGGAAGCCAAGTCCGGGCAGAATGCCGGAAGCGGGCTGATTGGCACTCTCCGGGAACCCGTGCCGACAGACGAATTTCTCGGAATGCTCAAAAGCGTGTTCGGGGTAGAGGCTCTCAGGCACTCCTCCACCGTGCACAGGCAGATTTCGAAGGTGGCCCTCTGCGGCGGCGCTGGATCGTTCCTGATGGGCACGGCCCGCGGGAAAGGTGCGGACTGCTTCATAACCGGCGAGGCGCACTACCACGACTATTTCGAGAACGAAGGTATGCTCGTGGCGACCCTTGGCCATTATGAAAGCGAGAAATTCACGACAGACCTTCTGGCGGAGATTATCGCGAAGGCATATCCCGAGCTCAGAATCGAGAAGACCCGGATCTGCACAAATCCCATAACCGTAAGATGACTGTAAAGAGGTTCAGGACATTACTGCTGGCATCGGCCCTGCTTGTGGGGATGATTCCGTCTTTCGGACAGAACATTCCCAAGCTGAAGCGTGCGGACGAGGTCGTCAGCGGCACTTTCCCGAACGGCATAGATTACTATTTCATCGCCAACAACCCTGTCGCCGGAAGGGCCGATTTCGCCCTGGTGCAGATGGGGGATTTCGATGTGGAGCAGACCCGGCTCGCGTTTGTGGATTCCGAGCACATCAACGCGAAGGACTACCTCTCCCGCCACGGCATTCCGTATAACGAAGACGGCTTCGTGTCGTATTACGACGGCGCCAGGGTCTTCCGCTTTTCTGACGTGAACGTGAAGGACAGGGCCACCACAGACAGCACCCTGCTTATGATTCTGGACTTTATGCAGACCTCTGACGGCCCGCAGTCAGTCATAGTCTGCGGCGACATAGACCGGGAGAAATTCCGCGACAGATACAGTACTCTCAGCCTCGTGATGCCGAAGGTCCAGCACCGCGAATACGAAAGCACCATCCCTAAGGAAGGCTCGATTTTCAGAAACGATTCTAAGAAGGGCCGCGTCTCATTCTCTTTCCAGGAAGGCTCGGTAAGCAGGGATCTCGCCGGCACGGCCATCCCCCTTATGTCCGAATACCTCTTTCTCCAGGTGCAGAACATCCTGAAGGACAGGGTCGAATTGGCATTCAAGACCGAACACATACCATTCTATATAGACATCTCCCGCACCGAGATGGACATCAGCTTCGACCCGGAATGCGAGCAGCAGGCGCTGGACATTATCAACGGCGCCCTCTCCGATCTGGCTGGCGGCGGCGCCACGGTCGAGGAGCTCACCTATGCCAAGTACCTCGCGCTGCCGAACGTGATCTCCACCGGACTCAAGCTCGGCAAGCCGAACGCGTTCTACATGGACAGATGCATCTCCGCCATAATCGGCGGCAGCAACCTCGCCTCGGAGGAGACCCTGCGCAGCTTCTTCTCGCGTCGACGGATCTCGCCCAAGCGCGAGCTCGAGCTGTTCAACAACTACGCGGCCGCCCTGCTTTCGGACACTTACGGCGAACCTGTCGAATTCAGATACAAGCGCCAGTCCTATCCGGACCTTCAGGCGGCCCTCAAGACCCCTGCCAGGGGCGTGAAACTGGCCAATTCCACCACAGACCCCCTCACGGGCGGCAAGCACTGGACATTCAGCAACGGCATCAAGGTCGTCTACAAATACCTGCCGTCCACGGACGGATTCACTTTCTGCGTGGCCCAGAGGGGCGGCGCGTCTTCGATGAACAGCCTCTTTCCGGGTGAAAGCCGGTTCCTCTCCGACATGTTTCTGCTGAACCGCTACTCCGGCATACAGGGCGACGAATTCGACCGTGCCCTCAGATCGCGCGGCGTGGAGTTCTATTTCAATGTCTCCCTGGAAGACACAGTGATAGGCGGCAGCGCTCCGAGCGAGGAGATCTCCACCGTACTCAAGGCCCTGCTGAAATTCTCCTACGGAAGGGAGCCCGACCACCAGGCCTTCGACTTCTACCGCTCCTGCCAGCAACTGCGTTCATCCACGGAACTCCCGGACATCAACTCCGTGATGGACAGTCTGATGTGCCAGGACTACGCCTACCAGACGAACAGTTCGGCATACAATATCAGGGACAACCTTCTGGAGCGCACCGACGCCTATCTGGACGAGCGCTATGCCAATGTCAGCGACGGCGTGTTCATCTTCATCGGTAACATAGAGGAGGCCGATCTGCTCTCCCAGCTGTGCCGTTATCTGGGCTCGTTCGATGTGTCCGGCCCGTATGCTGTCAAGGAAAAGGTGACATATAACCTGTACAGCGGCCGCAAGACCTTCATAGAGACAGGCGACGATCCGAGCGTGAACCTGGCCGCCACCGGCCTTGTTCCTTTGAACATAGACAATTACCTCATCTATCTGCTGGCGCGCGAGGCCATAAGCAGGCAGATGGCCAAGAGCCTCTCGCCTGTGGGAATGTACGCCCGGGTGGACGGAAAGATGGACGTCTCTCCGGTGGAGAAGGTGTCGTTCTACATAACGCTCAAGCCATGCGCCCAGGACGGTCTGCCGGAAGGCGTCATCTCCGCCGACCCGATGGAGGCCATCAATGTAGTCCGTGAGGAATTCTCCCGTATGCAGTACATAATCATAAGCGACGAGGAGTTTGAAAGTTACAAATCCATAGTGAAAAAGAGGATTGCGGCACAGCTGACCTCCCCGAAGGGGATGATGGACTA
>CAYMDZ010000160.1:0-3330 GCA_964389355.1 uncultured Muribaculaceae bacterium
GATGGACATCAAGCGTCTTATGGATATCGGTTGCTACCGCGGAATCCGTCATCGTAGCGGACTTCCGGTACGCGGACAGAGCACCAAGAACAACGCCCGTACAAGAAAGGGCAAGAAGAAGACCGTTGCCAACAAGAAGAAGGCAACCAAGTAAAAATTGATGAAGTATGGCAAAGAAAACTACAACATCCAAACGAGTTGTCAAGGTTGAAGCTTATGGCGAGGCCCATGTTTCATCAACCTTCAACAACGTCATCGTTTCGCTTACAAACGCCCAGGGTCAGGTGATCAGCTGGGGTTCTGCAGGCAAATGTGGCTTCAGAGGAAGCAAGAAGAACACTCCGTATGCTGCCCAGATGGCAGCGGAGGATGCAGCCAAGACAGCATTTGATGCTGGACTCCGTAAGGTGAAAGTATATGTCAAGGGACCGGGAGCAGGCCGTGAGTCTGCCATCCGTACCATCAACAATGCAGGTATAACCGTTACAGAGATTATCGACGTGACACCTATGCCTCATAACGGATGCCGTCCTAAGGGTCGTCGTAAAGTTTAATTTTAAAGGTTAAGAATTATGGCAAGATATACTGGTCCAAGCACCAAAATCGCACGTAAGTTTGGCGAGGCCATCTACGGGGGAGACAAATATTTCGAGAAGAGAAATGTACCTCCAGGACAGCACGGACTCGCTGCAAAGCGCAAGAAATCAAAAGAATACGGTAACCAGCTCAAAGAGAAGCAGAAGGTTAAGTATATGTACGGTGTACTCGAGCGTCAGTTCCACAACACCTACATCAAGGCCTGCCGTCTGAGCGGACAGAAAGGTGAGAACCTCGTCCTCCTCCTCGAGAGCCGTCTTGACAATGTCGTTTACCGTCTCGGTATCGCTCCTACCAGAGCCGCTGCCCGTCAGCTCGTAAGCCATCAGCACATCACCCTCAACGGTGTTGTCTGCAACATCCCTTCAGCACAGGTAAAGCCTGGCGATGTGGTTGCAGTTCGCGAAAGGTCAAAGAGCCTCGAGGTCATCCAGGCTTCAGTGGCAAGCACCACCAAGTACTCTTGGCTCGAATTTGATGCCAAGGCGCTTTCAGGAAAGTTCCTCAACCTCCCTGTACGTGCAGAAGTACCTGAGAACATCAACGAGCAGCTTATCGTCGATCTGTATTCTAAGTAAAACATTAACACCCAATAGAATTATGGCAATCTTAGCATTTCAAAAACCTGACAGGGTGATCATGCTCGAAAGCACTGATACCGTCGGCCGTTTCGAATTCCGCCCTCTCGAGCCGGGATACGGACAGACCATCGGCAACGCGCTTCGTCGCATTCTGCTCGCTTCTTTGGAGGGTTTTGCTATCAGTCAGATCAAGATCTCCGGCGTATCGCAGGAGTTCCAGACCATCCCTGGCGTCATCGAGGGTATGCAGGACATCATCCTGAACCTCAAGCAGGTGCGCTTCAAGAGAATGGTCGAGGGGGTCGAGACTGAGACAGCAAATATCGTCATCAGCAGTAAGCACGAGTTTACAGCGGAGGATATCTCCAAGGGATTGTCTTCTTTCGTGGTGTTGAATCCTGAGCAGCACATCTGTTCTCTCGAGCCGTCAGTAAAGCTCGAAATCTCGATCGTTATCACCAAGGGTCGCGGTTTCGTGCCTGCTGATGAACTCAGGGACGAGGATACTCCTATCGGAACCATTCCTGTAGATGCCATCTACACTCCTATCCGCAAGGTCAACTGGACAGTTGAGAACTGGCGTGTGGAGCAGAAGACGGACTACGAGAAACTCAACCTCGAGGTGGTTACCGACGGATCAATCTCTCCTGACGAAGCTCTTCAGGACGCAGCTAACATCCTTATCTATCATTTCAGACTCTTCACCGACGACAAGAAGGTGTCGTCTGAGAACATAGCTGTGACCGACAGCAAGGAACTGGACGAGGAAAGCCTCCGTATCCGTCACCTGCTGCTGACCAAGCTCTCTGATGTGGGTCTCTCTGTCAGGGCATTCAATTGCCTCAAGGCAGCGGACATCGACACATTTGCAGACCTCGTGTCATACAGCCGCAACGAACTTATGAAGTTCCGCAATTTCGGCCGCAAGTCCCTCAATGAGATCGATATGCTCGTGGAGCAGAACAAGCTCTCATTCGGAATGGATGTTACAATGTACAATATTGAACCAAAGAAAAAGAACGCATAAAAGATGAGACACAATAAATCCATAAATCATCTCGGACGTCAGAGCGGTCACCGCAAGGCTCTTCTTTCAAACCTTGCCTGCTCTTTGATTCTCAATAAGAGGATTACCACCACAGTAGCCAAGGCCAAGGCCCTCAAGAGCTATGTGGAGCCTCTTATCACCAAATCAAAGGAGGACACCACTCACTCACGCCGTATTGTTTTCAGCTACCTTAAGAACAAGGAGGCCGTTACCGAGCTCTTCCGCACGGTCGCTCCGAAGGTTGCAGACCGTCCAGGCGGATACACCCGCGTGCTTCACGTAGGCTTTCGTCCGGGAGATGCAGCTGAACTTGCCCTTATCGAGCTCGTGGACTTCAATGAGGCCGCTCTCGCTTCAGCAGCGAAGAAGCCTGCCAAGAAGACCACACGCCGCAGCACCAAGAAGGCTGAGGCTCCTGCAGCAGAGGTTGCAGAGGCTCCGGCAGCTGAGGCACCTGCAGAGGAAAAGGCTGAATAAGTCGACGATTTATCGACTTTTTAACAGAAAAAGTGGATTTCACGTATGTGAAGTCCACTTTTTTCGTTATATTTGTCAGACAATCATTAACATTAAAACTATGCGTTTTTTCTATGCCTTCGTGGCTCTTCTGTTGAACGTGACATTTGCTTTCGCTCAAAGCAACCTCACGGGCACTGTTACGGACGCGATGGGTCAGCCTCTGCCGGGAGTTACCGTGGCTGTTCTCGAGAACGGACAGCCCAAGAGCGGTGACATCACCGATGATCAGGGTGTATACAGAATATCTGTCGTACAGGGTGAGACCATCGAATTTTATTTCCTGGGTTATGCCAAGGTGACCAAAGTTTACAACGGTCAGAAAACCATCAATGTCGTGCTTGAAGAGGACAATCTCTTCCTCGAGGATGCCGTCATCGTGGGTTATGGTCAGCAGAAAAAGTCATCCATCACCAGCGCCGTATCGGCCATCAAGGGTGACGAGCTGCTCAAGGCTCCGTCAACCAATGTGAGTCAGGTGCTTGCCGGCCGTCTTCCGGGTATCTCTTCAGTGCAGGAATCAGGTGAACCTGGTCTCGACCAGGCATCGCTGCGTATCCGCGGTTCCGTTTACGGCGTAAGCTACAT
>CAYMDZ010000161.1:0-3319 GCA_964389355.1 uncultured Muribaculaceae bacterium
CTATGCCGTATTCCTCGACCTCGCCGCCCTCGTGCTCATGATGGTGGTGGTGATGATGCCCGTGCTCTTCGTGCCCGCCTTCATCATCATCGTCGTCGTGGTGGTGCTCTTCGAGGTCATCGTCGTCATCATGGTGATGGTGACCGTGCTCGTCTTCATCATGATGGTGATGTCCGTCGTGGTCTTCGTCGAAATGTTCAACTTCGTCGTCGTCAGGCGCACCGCCTTCGACTTTCTTTATCCAGGTGGCGCTGGTGGCGACCTCCTCGAAATTGAACAGATGGGTGTTCAGCAGAGAATCCAGATCCACGTCGCCGTAGTCGCATTCCACGATCTTCGCCGTCGGCTGAAGCGTGCGGATGACCTCCTTGACCTTGCCAAGCTCTGACGAACTGATCTCTGAAGCCTTGTTCAGAAGTATGATGTTACAGAACTCTATCTGCTGAATCACCAGACTTTCCAGGTCTTCCTCGCCAATGTTCTGCCCTATGAGGGAACTTCCGTTTTCGAATTCGTCGCGCATACGCAGCGCATCGACCACCGTAACGATGCAGTCCAGACGCGCTATGCCGTCCTTGATGTACTCGACGCCCATCGAAGGGATCGAGCAGATGGTCTGCGCGATAGGTTCCGGCTCGCAGATGCCGCTGGCCTCAATCACGATGTAGTCGAACCTGTGCATCGCGGTGATATCGCATATCTGCTGAACCAGGTCCATCTTCAGAGTGCAGCAGATGCAGCCGTTCTGAAGAGCCACGAGCGAATCGTCCTTCTTGCCCACAACACCGCCCTGTGCGATAAGGTCGGCGTCGATGTTGACTTCGCCTATGTCGTTGACGATAACGGCGAACTTTATGCCTTTCTTGTTTGCGAGAATTCTGTTTACCAAAGTGGTCTTGCCACTGCCGAGATATCCTGTCAGAAGCAGGATGGGAATTTCATTCAAAGCCATATCTTTCAAGTTTACCTCCTGTATTTTAAAGGACCTCTAATTTAATGATTTTCGCGCTCAAGAGCAATTTTTAAGGGGACTTTTGAGATTTTATACTAATTTTGCAGTCCATTCAGAAAGCGAGATGAAAAAAGACCTTATACTAGTACCGCTGCTGACCGTACTGTCCATTACTTCCAGTTGTCAGGAACCTGCCGCACAGATGCTCGTCGCATCATCCACCCCGTACACCGTACTCTATTCTTCAGACAAGAAGACAGGAGTCCTTACTGCGTCCGACTTCGCCGTAAGAGGCTCGGGCATAACGGCTTATCCGGAAAATACCGTCCATGTGGGTGACAGCACCTACGTAAAGGTCAAAAGCCACCGCTCCAGAACTTATTACATCAACCGGCTCAACCTCACCTCCGACAGCCTGGATGTGGTAAGAGAGAAGAAACTCTGGTCACGCAGCACCGTTTCACTCATAACTGACACGCTCCATTCGAAGATCGGCGGCCAGGTAAAGAAGGGCGCCAGCGTACAGATAATCGGGGCCAGCTACCCTGACCACAAGGGCGAAGTTTACCGCTACAAGGTCAAGTCGGGCGGGGTAACCGGCTATGTATATGGCAAATACCTCACGCGTTCGAAGGAAAGCGCGGCCGAGCGCTATATGAGCGAAAAATACGATTCGCTGCATCTGGCAGTCAGGAACAGTTTCGGCGGAGGCAAGGCCATAGACTGCGAATTCCACCCTTACGAGAAGCCTGCATTCGAGAACAACGTGATGCCGGAATCCTGCTACAGCCTGTACATCAATTTCGCTCCCGGCAACATCGGCAACATCGATGCCTACATAGCCCTCGCGAAGAAGACCAGGATCAACACCTTCGTCATAGACATCAAGGACAACGAATGCCCGGGCTTCAAGGCGGACGCGATGAAGCGCTACTCCCCTACGAACTACGCCAGAGCGTCTTCCAAGGGCGAAGAGCTCTACCGCAACGCTGTAAAGCGTCTGCACGAGGAGGGCTTCTACGTGGTCGGCCGCATCACCTGCTTCAAGGACACCTACTTCGTGAAGGACAACCCTTCGAGCGCCATCACCGAGATCGCCACCGGGCAGCCGTACAAACACAACAAGTCATATTGGCCAAGTGCCTATGACAGAAGCGTCTGGCAGTTCAATGTCGAATTGGCCAAGGAGGCCGTGCGCAAATTCGGATTCAACGAGATCAACTTCGACTACGTGCGTTTCCCGGACCGCATGAACAGCATCGCGAACCTCGTGGACTACCACAACAGGTACGGCGAGAGCAAGGTGCAGGCCATCCAGCGATTCGTGCGGTACGCCTGCGACGAGATCCACGCCTGCGGAGCCTACGTGTCGATAGACGTCTTCGGCGAGAGTGCCAATCCGGGCTACACCACCGCCTACGGCCAATATTGGCCTGCCCTGTCGAGCATAGCCGACGTGATGTGCGGAATGCCCTACCCGGATCACTTCCCTGACGGATTCTACGGCATTCACCAGCCGTGGAACCACCCTTACGAACTTCTCTATCAGTGGGGAAGACGCGTGCAGGGACGCCAGGCCGCCACACCGAATCCGGCCCGCGTGCGCACCTGGATACAGGCCTACCACGTTATGAAGCACGTGGATCCTAACGGAATCGACTACAACGCGGAGAATATGGAAAAAGAAATCCGCGGACTTTTCGCCGCGGATCTTACTGACGGATATATCACCTGGCTCTCTTCCTCCAGTCTCAAGCGCTACACAGAACAGGCGCCTGCCTTCAAGATAGACTACCTGGACGAATACAGGAAGAAAAAGGCCTCCGACTAATCCATTAAAATCTTGATACTCTGAACGTTCTCGGAAGAGTTGCCCGCCTCTATGCGCCACTCTCCCGGCTCTACGGTCCATTCGTGGCCGGCATCAAAGATCTCGAACGACTCTCTGCCAAGTTCGAAGTCCACCGTAAGCGTCTGCCCCGGATCCAGTTCCACCTTCCTGAACGCCTTGAGCATATGCTCTCTCGGCACCACTGAAGCCACCAGGTCGGCCAGATAGAGCTGCACCACCTCCTGTCCCTTCACGGAACCTGTATTGGTCACGTCCACGCTCACCTTCACGGTCTCCCCTATGCTGAAATGATCCTTCTCCACTCTCGGAGCCGACACTTCGAATGTCGTGTAGCTGAGGCCGTACCCGAACGGGAATTCCGGCCCGAACTTGATGTCCGAATGATAGACATACCCGAACGTGCGCAGAGGATTGTACTGGATCGGCACCTGTCCCACGTGACGCGGGAAGGTCTGGACCAACTTGCCCGAAGGGTTCACGTCGCCGCTCAGGATGTCGCATACTGCCAATCCTCC
>CAYMDZ010000162.1:0-3312 GCA_964389355.1 uncultured Muribaculaceae bacterium
ATCGCATCCCGCGTGTGTGAGGAAGAAAAATACACCTGGGGACTAAAAATGTATGCGAAACGCCTGTTTTGGGACGAAAGACGGCTATTTGGGGACGAAATGAGGGTAATGTGCGTTTCGTCCCACGGAAAACTGTGACTGAATTATTTCTTCCTTATGATGCTCAGGCCGTCTCTGAGAGGCAGTATCACGACTTCCGCCGAAGGGTCTGCCGTGACGAGGTCGTTGAACTCCACCAGACCTGCTGTCTGTTTGTCGGAAGGGACCGGGTCCTGATATACCTTGCCTCCGAGCATCGTGTCGTCGGCCAGAATTACGCTTCCGCTTTTAAGAAGAGGCTGGAGGGCTCTGTAATAGGCCGCGTATTCGCGCTTGTTAGCGTCGATATAGACCAGATCGTATGTTCTGCCTTCCGCTCCGAGTCTGGAGATGGTTTCCAGCGCGTCTCCCAGATGGAGCTGGGCCGTGTCCTGCACTTCGGCTTTCCGCCAACCTTCCAGGATGATGTCCTCGAGTTCGTCATTGATTTCCAGTGAGTCCACGTGACCGCCTCTGTCCTGCACCGCCCTGGCCAGGCAGATGGTGGAATAGCCGGTAAAGCATCCTATCTCCAGGATGTCTCTGGCCGAGCCCATCCGTGCCAGAAGGTAGAGCAGTTCGCCCTGAACGGCGCCCGAGAGCATGCGCGGGTAGTTGGTCTTGAGGTTGGTCTGCTTTTCCACCCAGGCGAGAGCTTCGCTCGGAACCGAGCTGTGCTCCCTAATGTATTTGTCTTGAGGCGTTTCCATCAGAAGTAGATAAGTTGAGAGAATGTTCCGTCCTGCCAGAGTTTCTGCGCGAGGGCCTGAATGTCTTCGGCCGTGATGGCCTCGATCCGTTTTTTGCTTTCCTCGTCGGGAACTATCCGTCCGAAGGCCAGAAGGCTTTTCCCCATGGACAGGCACTGGCTTTCCTTGCTGTCTGCAGATATGGCAAGCTGACCGTAAAGCTGCTTTTTGGCGGCGCGAAGGGCTCTGTCACTGAGAGGTTTGGATTTGAGTTTGTCCAGTATGGAGGATATGGCCTTGAGGCATCTGGTCAGATTGGCAGGCTCGCACCCGATGCAGATGGCCGCTATTCCGGTGTCGCTGTACTGGGTGTAGTTGCATTCCGCGGCATAGACCCAGCCGTGTTTTTCGCGAAGGGTGTCGTTCAGAAGGCTGTTGCTTGCCGGTCCGCCGAGGATGTTGGCCAGAAGTACGCAGCACAGGCGCTCCTTTTCCTCGTAGAGGCTCGGGGCCAGGGACCCGATTATGAGATTGGCCTCGTGGTTGTCCTTGTCTTCGCGAAGGCTGAAGATGCGGTGCGGTACCGGAACGGGTGCGGCGGGTCCGGGTATGGTGATGCTGTTGGCAGGGCGGAACTTGTCCCACAGGTGCAGGAATTTCTTCTCGGCGGTCTGCTCGTCCAGGTCGGCCACCAGGCTGAAGGCCATGTTGGCAGGAATGAAATTGGCCCTGTAATAGTTTATGAGGTCCTGTCGGGAGGCATTCTTTATGGAGTCGAGGTCGCCGAGGGTGAGTCTTCCCAGTGGATGCCCTTCGAAGAGGCGGCTCTCGAAATTGTCGTAGATGTCTTCGGCCGGGCTGTCCTGGTAGGAGATAATCTCGTCCATCACCACGCCTTTTTCGATTTCTATCTCGTTTTCAGGGAAGGTGGCGCGTGTGGCGATGTCCAGAAGCAGGTCCGCGGCCCTGTAGATGTCTTCCTTCAGCACGGTGGCGTGGAGCACGATTTCCTCTTTCGTGGTGTAGGCGTTCAGTTCTCCGCCCAGTTTGTCCAGGCAGGTGTTGATGGCCGCGGCGCTTCTGCTCTGCGTGCCCTTGAATATGCAGTGTTCCACGAAATGGGCTATGCCTTCGGGAAGGTCGCCCTCTGCGCGGGTGCCGCACTTGATGCTTATGGCGCAGCAGGCCGCCTTGCCCGCAGTCCTTTTTATGGCGTATTTAAGTCCTGAAGGAGTGGTGTTCTGAATCATTTCCTGTAAGAATGTTCCGTATGGATCGCGGCCAGGGACTTGAGAGTGAAGCCCTTGTCGCCTTCTTTCCTGTATTTGTTCTTCCTGTAGTACAGCAGTTCGTGCCTGTCCGCGCTCACTATCACCTGATAGCTCAGGGACTTGGGCCCCGGGGCGGAGCTGCTTATGCAGAATCCTATCAGGGAGTCGTGGGAACTGGCGGTGAACAGGCTGTCCGTCGTGTAGCTGTCGGTGAACACTATTCCGTCCGCCGGGGACTGGATGGAGTCTCTGCCCGCAATGGCCTCGGACAGGTCCTCGCGGTCTATGTAGATTTTCTTCCTGCGGCCTTTCGACAGCGCCTTGCCGGACTGCGCGAGGCTCTGGTAAGAGAAATGTTCGTGAATCAGAGAGTTCTCGATATAGTGCTGCATCACGTCTATCATCGCGGATATGTACACCACTTCGCGTCCCGAAGACAGCTCTTTCGGGCAGAACGGCACCCTGACCACCTCCATACGGCTCTCCAGGCTGGACACGCCTTTGTCGTTGCCGCATTTTTCCAGGCTCAGGAACACTATTCCGCTTTTGTCCTCTTCCAGGCGGAGGAGATACACGTTCGGGTCTTTCAGTATCTGTTCCAGGTCCTCCTCATAGCAGAAGTCGAACGGGGATACCCTCCAGCGGCTCTTGATCTCGTTGCGCAGCGACAGGTCCAGAAGGTCGTCGCCGGTCAGAACCACCATCGTGGTCTTGGCGGGGAAGTCCGCCAGCCGGGCCTTCTTCGTGTAGATCTTGAACTGCGCATGAAGATCCGTGCTGAGCATCAGCGCCAGCATCGCCAACAGGACATATCTGAACTTTCCCGGTTTCATCTTCGCAAAGTTACGCAATTTATATTGTTTTTCTTTGCCGAAAAAATACGTAAATTTGTCGGATATGTCAGACTACATAGTATCAGCCAGAAAATACCGTCCTGATTCCTTCGAATCCCTGATAGGGCAGGACAATATCGCCCGTACCCTGAAGAATGCCATTTCGAGGGGCCAATTGGCACACGCATACCTGTTCTGCGGGCCAAGGGGCGTGGGCAAGACTTCGTCGGCGCGCATCTTCGCGAAGGCCATCAACTGCTCGAACCCGTCCGCTGATATGGAGCCCTGCGGAGAATGTGAATCGTGCCGCTCGTTCGCCGAGGGCCGTTCGTACTGCATCCACGAACTCGATGCCGCTTCGAACAACGGCGTGGAGGACATCAAGGCCCTGATGGACCAGGTGCAGATTCCGCCGCAGGTGGGAAGGTACAGCGTCTACAT
>CAYMDZ010000163.1:0-3278 GCA_964389355.1 uncultured Muribaculaceae bacterium
CCATCAGAAGGCAGAAGAAACGCCCTGAAGAAGGGAAGAATTTCTCCTTTTCCGGATAGTTCGTGTAGGCGTCTATGACGTATTCCAGGTTGATGCCCTCCGCCCAGATCTGCTCCAGCGGCTTGTCCCGAAGGCTCACCCCGAAGCACAGCTGATCCTTGTAAGGCGGGTTCGTGGCCCCTTCCATACTCTGCGGGCAGAACCAGTAGCTGCCTTTCGACAGGGGAGAACCGTAGATCTCGAACGGGTACGGCGTGCCTCTGCCAAGCGAGATGACCGTGCCTTCGAAACAGCAGGTGGAGGCGTACAGATACACCGCTTTCATATCCTTCAGGTTCGGCGACGGGCTTCTCAGAAGACTGTACCTGTCGCTGTGCCTGTATCCGAGGCACCTGATGACGGTCAGCCGGCACCTGTCCGCATTCTTTATCCACCCTTCGCCTTTCGCCATACATGCCAATTCTCCCAGAGTGAGCGAATGTACTGTGCTGACCGGGATGCTGCCCACCCCTGATTTGTAATCTTCCTGCAGGACAGGGCCGTCCACATAGAATCCGTTCGGGTTCGGGCGGTCCAGAATGATGAAGTCCTTCCCCTGTGCGGCACATTCTTCCATAAGGGAGAGCATGGTGATGTAATAGGTGTAGTACCTCAGGCCCACGTCCTGTATGTCCACCACCACGGCGTCGATCCCGCCTATCTTTTCGGACAGGCTCCAGTCCCTTTTTCCGTAAAGCGACAGAATGGGGATGCCGGTACGCCTGTCCACCGAACTCTCCACATCCCCTCCGGCATCCTCCGTGCCGCGGAATCCGTGCTCGGGACAGAATATGTATCTGACATCCAGGCCGCTACCCACGAGCACATCCAGGATGTGGGGGCCGTATACGGCATTGGCCCCGGGCGCAGGTGTGCCGAAGGCTATGAGGCAGTTGTCTTCAGTGACGCGGGTCTTGCCCGGCAGCAGAAGTCCTTCGCTGCGGTCGCCGACTATGCCGGTGTGGTTGCTGAAAAGGGCGATGCGCCTGCCCTGCAGAAGCGGAAGGTATTCCTCCGTGCGCTCGTCACCCAGCACCAGATCGTCCCCGCCGCGGGCGGGGGAATTGGCACACAGAAGGCACAGAAATGGGAGGAGTATTCTAGAGATGGAGTTCATCGCGCGTAAGGAAATGCTCCGGAAGAGGCATATCATATACGCTGCTCCTTAAGAAATCTCTAAGGTCTTCCACTGAGGAGTATTCTTTGATCTTTTCGGGGGTGATGACTTCGCCTACCCCTATGCGCATAATCTTTCCTTTCTTGTTCATCAGCTCGCTTGGCAGCTTGAGAAGACGCACTTTCCAGCTGATGAGGCCCAGAAGGTAGTAGAAGAGGGAATTGCCGTCGAAAAAGCGTACGGGAACCACCGGCACGCCGAGCTTTTTGACGAGCTTTATCGCAGGGAGCTGCCACTCGCGGTCGCGCACTTTCCAGCCTTCGGACGGCTTGAGGTCCGATACCGCTCCGGAAGGGAACAGGCCCAGAACTCCGCCGCCTCGGATCTGCTCTATGCACTGCTTGACGCCGTTGATGCTCTCGGTGGTGGCGGCTGTGCGCTCCTCGCCCGTAGGAACCACGGTGATGAGGTTCCCACCCATCCTTCTGGCCATTCCGAGTATCTTGTTAACCATTACCTTAAGGTCCGGGCGTATGTGTCCGATAAGGTCTATCAGTGCGAGGCCGTCGGCTCCTCCGTAAGGGTGGTTGCTGACTGTAATGAACGGTCCTTCAGGAAGTTTGCTCAGGTCCAGCCCGCCGACCTCGTATTCGATGCCGAATTCCTGCATCATCGCCCTGGCCAGTTCGGGACCTTCGTATACGCTGTTCTTCCTGTAGGCTTCGTTCAGAACGTCGAGCTTGCTTATCTTCTCGACAAGGTCCAAAATAAGAGAGCCCCCTTTCGTCTGGAAAAAGGGGGCAAGTCTCTTAAGGTCGTCTTTCTTGTAAAGATCCTCTGCCATAAATGTTTAGTTCTTCTTGCGAGGGTCTATCCTGGCGTAGTACCTGGCATCCGAGATGATGGTTCCGAAGTACACTGCCGCGAGAATCAGCACGATCACCGCACCTGCGATGTCAAACGGGGTCAGCGCGATGGCATTCCCGAAGAGGGTAACGTCCCATGTGAAGTCGCGAAGAGGTTTGATGAGGATGAACAGGGTATTGATGATCACCATTATGATTCTGAACTCGGTAGGGCCAAGTTTCATATATGTGAGTTTGAACTCGCCTTTAAGGTGTGCGTTTACGCAGACGTTCATGCTGAGAAGCAGATAGAGTGCGAGCGCTGCCACTGCCAGCGGGAAGTGAAGAAGCGATGAGATGCCGACGCAGATGAAGATGAAACATTCGTTCAGGGCGTCCATCGTGTGGTCAAGATAGAATCCGTATACAGGTCTCTGCTGTTTGCGTACACGGGCAAGCGTGCCGTCGAGGGAATCTCCGTACCAGTTTACCAGGAAACCGAAGCTGGCGAGCCAGAGCCAGTTGATGTTCAGGTCAGAAAGGATGTAGCCTACGCCGATGATTATGGCTCCGATGCATCCTATGAAGGTGAGGTGGTCCGAATTGATCCAGGCGGGCTGCTTTCCTGCCAGCCACACGAGAGCTTTCTTCTCGGCCGCATTGATAAGAGAAGTCTGGATTCTATTTGATTGCTTAACTTCCATTTTGTGTTTTTTTTAGAAAAGTGTTACAAATGTACTACAAAAATAATGCAATTGTGTTAAATCCCTCCCGAAATACGACTTTTATTTAGTAAATTCGCCCTTTGTGGGACAAGACTTTCCTTTATACTGGTTCATCGCGGCGTTCGCCGCCTACACGGCTCTGCTGTTTTATATTTCGCATCTGACCAACAGAAATGCCGGCCGGAATTCGTTTTTCAGCGGTGACCGGAAGGCGCCCTGGCCTTTGGTGGCCTACGGAATGGTGGGCTCCTCCATCTCGGGAGTGACGTTCATCTCGGTGCCGGGCAACGTGTGGGTGCAGAACTTCTTCTATATGCCTCTGGTGTTCGGATTTGTGGTGGGCTACATCATTATCGCGAAGGTGCTGCTGCCTCTCTACTACAGGATGAACCTGACCTCCATCTATTCGTATCTGGGCGAGAGGTTCGGGCAGAAGTCGTACAGGACGGGGACCACGGTGTTCATGGTGTCCAGAATCCTGGGCGCCGCAGTGAGGATCTTCGTGGTCATAGTGGTGTTCTATTCCTTTATGCCCAGACACCTGCAGGCAGG
>CAYMDZ010000164.1:0-3271 GCA_964389355.1 uncultured Muribaculaceae bacterium
TTCAGCCCCTGCCGCCACGCCCATACACAGGGCCACGGCCATAAAACATATCTTCAGAAATCCTTTCATCACTTCTTATCGAAATACGAATCCTTAAAATTTACCAAATATACTGCTTTGCTCGCTCTGGTCAAAGCGGTGTACATCCATTTCAGGTCATCCCTGCTGAATTGTTCCTCCCAGAACGGGCAGTCGATGAACACACACTTCCATTGGCCGCCCTGAGCCTTGTGGCAGGTCACCGCCTGGGCATACTTGAGCTGGAGGGCGTTGTAAAACGGGTCCTCGCGCACCTGCTCATAGCGCTTCTTTTTCGAAGCGATGTGCCCGTAGTCGGCACTGACCCCCTCGTAGAGAGCCTCCTGCTGAGCGGAAGAGAGGCTCGCGGATTCCGATTCCAGCGTGTCCAGGAGCACCTTGGCAGTTATCCTCTCGTCATCGTAGTCGGGGAAGGTGAGCACTGCGGTGGCGAAATGCAGGCCGTACCGGTCCTCGAACGAGCCGATGCGCTCAAGCCGCGCCACATCGCCGTTGGCAATGTAGCCCATGGGTGAATTCTCGTCCACGAACTGGTAGCAGTTCTTCACTATCATCAGCTTGTCGTCGCGCAGGAGCCGTTCCTCCTTGAACTGGACCATCGAGCGTATGCCCAGATTGTAGCGGATGGCCTTCTTGTTCGACCGGCAGATCACTATGGTCTCGTCCTCGCCGTACCTGTCGTAGGCCTCGGTGAGCCTGTCCACAAGTTCCTCGCCGCTGACCCTGCTCACATCCGGGAAGCCTTCCGTTCTCAGGGCCAGTCTGCCCGCGTCCAGATTCTTGCGGAGCGCGGTGGCGTTCCAGAGGATTCCGGAGGACTCCGCCTGGCGCACCACTGTGGTAAGGGTAATGTAGCTCACCCCGCCGAACCCGTCCATATAGTCCGGGCTGAGCGCCGGACTTTCGTCCATTCCCACAGGCGGAAGCTGGGCGCTGTCCCCTATCAGAAGCAGACGGCAGTCGTCCCCGCTGCGTACGAACCGGATCAGGTCCGAAAGCAGGTCCCCCGAGCCGAAATTGGCCTGGGAAGAAGAATCTATGCCAATGAGAGACGCCTCGTCCACCACGAAGAGCGTGTGCCTGCATTTGTTCGGCGCGAGGCTGAACTGGCCCCAGCCGTTGTCCCCCACACCCTTCTGGCGGTAGATGCCCTTGTGGATGGTGGATGCCTTGCGCCCGGAGATCTGGCTCAGGACCTTCGCGGCACGGCCGGTGGGCGCAAGCAGCGTGCATCCGAAACGGAGCTTTATCAGCGCGTTGATGATGGCTGAGACAGCGGAAGTCTTGCCCGTGCCGGCGTAACCGTTTACCACGAGTATGTCGCCCTCGTCCGAAGAGAGGAAGTCCGAAGCTTTTCTGAACAGATGGTCCTGACAGGGAGTAGGTTCGAAGGAGAAAGCCTTCAGGAATTCATCATAGAACATCTTCCGGTGCCGGTTTGTCTTTACGGAGCTGCGCCACACGGCCGCGAAGCGTCTGGTTCTCGTCGCACAGTTCCCTAATTCCCTCGTTTATCTCCTGCAGCTCGTCGTCGCCCTCGAAATCACAGCTGTATTTCTTGTTGTACGAACGGTAGCTGTGCAGGGCCTTGTGTATGGCCAGAAGCGGACGGGTATAATATGAATTCAGGAAATAATGCAGCATTATGACCAGCAGCAGAGCCACCAGAACGGACACGCTGCTCGGGATTATGCTCCTGTAGAAGCCGCTGTCGAAGTCCATCGTGTGGCGGTGAAGATTGGCATAAAGCGAAGATCGCAGCTCGTCGAGGTCATTGTGGAACTTGTCATAGCTGGGCTGGAGGGTCTCGAAATACCACTCGCGGGTGTTGATGAAGTCCGACACCACCACGCTGTCGAGGTCGCGGGAGGTCTGAAGGTATGTCGCGAACGAGCATTCCACGCTGTCCGTGAGCTCAAGAACGGATTTATAGTTAATGAACTCGCGAAGGGAGTCGCACCCGCTTTTGAATGAGGCGGCATCAAAGTCCGGTGCCTTGTCTGCGGGACCGTCACCGATGACCGCCAGAATGTCGTGATTGTATTCGCTGGACACATCCCCGAGGCTGCGCACGATGTTGATGCAGTGCACGTCGTTGGAGATGAGAGAGGACATGTAACTGCTCATTCTGCGGTATTCCAGGATCGTTATGACGCTGGAAATCAGCAGGACTACAGCAATGGCGGCGAAACTCAGGTTGAGTTTGGTCAGCATCTTACCTCTTTTTTTCATAATAATTTTAAAACTTTTTAAAACAGCGCCAAATATAATCAAAAATATTCATAAATTTGCGAAGATTATAAACAGACTTCATATGAAAACATTCCTGAATGACGGAACGAAAAACACCTTGCTTAAAAAGGAAATACTTCGCCTGTGCATAAAGAACAGGGCCAACAGCATTGCTGACTTCAGCAAAGAGCTGGCTACCAGCGTTCCCACCACGACGAAGCTCCTGAGCGAGATGATTGAAGAGGGTTTGCTTCAGGATGAGGGGAAGATCGACACCAAGGGCGGCAGAAGGCCGAGCACCTTCGGTCTCAACCCCGGAGCAGGCTATTTTATCGGTGTGGACGTGAGCAGACAGCACTTCCACATCGCCATCTGCGACTTCAAAGGCTCCCTTGTGCACTTCATCCACGACATTCCTTTCGTCCTGGAGGCCAATGCGGACTCCTTCAAGAAGATATGCGCCAAGACAAAGGAGGAAGTCGCCGCCAAGGGCATAGACTGGGAAAAGGTTCTCGGAGTGGGCGTGAGCCTGTCCGGACGTGTGAACCCGGAGAAAGGATATTCGCTGACTTATTTCGTGAGCGACGACATCCCTATGAAGGATCTCTTCGAGCAGCAGCTCGGAGTGCCTGTGACCATTGAGAACGACTCCCGTGCGATGACCTACGGAGAATACATGACCCTGGACCTGTCCGGGGAGAGCGATTTCATCTTCATCAACCTCTCCTGGGGACTTGGTATGGGCATGATCCTGAACGGCGCGCTTTACTACGGCAAATCCGGATTCTCCGGAGAGATAGGACACTTCCCTTCTCTGGACAACAACATCATCTGCCGCTGCGGCAAGATAGGCTGTCTGGAGACCGGAGCATCGGGATGGGCGCTCCACCGCATCATCATAGAGAAGCTGAAGATGGGCCGAAAGTCTTCGCTTGCAGCCCTTTATGAGCAGAACGGCGACATTACCCTCGATGAGATCCTTAAGGCCGTAGCCGAAGAG
>CAYMDZ010000165.1:0-1550 GCA_964389355.1 uncultured Muribaculaceae bacterium
ACCTTCGGAGGATATTCCTTCACCTTGAACGAGGTCACCAGCACGGAAAGCAGCAGAATCGCCCCGCCTATATAATAGGAGTATGCGATATGGTCGGACACGTGTCCCTCGACCGGCTCGTCACTCACTCCGCACCAGGTCATGATGAGAGGCAGAAGCGCACCCACCACGGCGCCGAGGTTAATCAGAAGCGTCTGAACGACAAATCCTTCCGTCTTCTGGCTGTCGTCGAGCATATCGGTGACCAGCGCCCTGAACGGCTGCATCGTGATATTGAACGACAGGTCCATAAAGAAGAATATCAGCGCACCCATCAGGAGCGGTGCGAAAGCCAGCAGTTTCGGGCAGTTCGGCATAAGGACGAGGGCCAATGTCGAAATGATCGCGCCACCCAGAATGTACGGAATGCGCCTTCCGAGCCTGGTCCAGGTCTTGTCCGAGAACATGCCCACGATAGGCTGCACGATGAGCCCCGCTATAGGGGCGGCCAGCCAGAAATAACTGAGCGAACTCAGGTCAGCCCCGAAGGACTGGAGAATGGTAGAGGTATTGGAATTCTGGAGCGAATATCCTATCTGGACGCCCATGAAGCCGAAGCTGAGATTCCAAATCTGCCAAAAGGTAAGCTTTGGTTTGTTTGATTTCATCAAATGGTTATCTAATGCGGCGGTATTTAAGGGACCGCCTTTCAGTGTTATGTGTCAAGCGAATATAGGAATTTATCGGACATGCGCGTACTTTCCGCTGACGAACGGCGGATAAAACCGGACGAACGGTGATTTTTGGGCGACGAGCGGAATAACATTTCACGGAATTTTCCTAAATTGCAGTCTATAAGACCACACTGTGAAGAAAGACACTAAAATCAACAGCCTGATCATATTGGGCTTCGCTCTGGCACACGCCGTAGCCGCCCTCGTTCTCGGACTTTTCGATCTGGGAGACGAGCCGCTGCTGACGTTTCTCACGATGGCGCTGATAGCCATCCTGTGCATCAGGAAGAACCTGAAGATAGAAATCACCGCCGCCTTCGTCATATTGGCCAATATAATTGGCTTTTTCATCGGCACCAAGCTCGGCGAGACGCTCAGGGCCATCATCGGAGATCCGGTCGCCGCGAGCGTGACGGCCACCTTCATCACCACCGTCCTTCTGGGTTACGGCACTTCGCTGCTCACCGGAGCATTGGCCCGGGGAAGAGGCAGGGCCATCGAAGAGAACAACTCGAAGCCGCAGGTGATGATGCTGGTGATCGCGTTCCTGACGATATTCCTGCTGCGAATGCTCATCTTCGCGTTCGCATCCACAGGCATCTCACAGTGGACCACCTTCGAAGTGTTCTCTATGATTCTGTCCAATTCCGCCGTGATGATCACCCTCATCTGCCTGGACATCATCTTCATACGCTTCAGCGCGCAGCTCCGGAGGGAATTCGGCGCGGGCGTGTGGTGGTTCATCTTCGCGCTGTTTATCCTCATCTGCTCGCAGATAAGCGCCTATATAGTAGGACTTAACCCGCGGAACCACATCGTGCCGGACGTGTCGCTCGA
>CAYMDZ010000165.1:1650-3247 GCA_964389355.1 uncultured Muribaculaceae bacterium
CCTATATAGTAGGACTTAACCCGCGGAACCACATCGTGCCGGACGTGTCGCTCGAGTTCTTCCAGCTCAGCATCCTCTGCATCATCGTGGACATCGCCCTGTACAGCATCATCTACCTGGCGAACTACTCTCTGGAGACGCAGCAGGCCATAGGCCGGGAGAAGGAGAAGCGCCACTACGCGCAGTTCCGCTACGAGAAGCTCAAGCAGCAGGTGAACCCGCATTTCCTGTTCAATTCGCTCAACGTGCTGGACGGCCTGGTGGTCGAGGGGATGAACAGCGAGGCAAGCGAATACATACACAAATTGGCAGGCCTGTACAGATATATGCTTCAGAGCGAGGACAAAAGGCTCGTGTCGCTGGAGGAGGAGATGGATTTCGTGAACGCATACATCGATCTGATGCACACGCGCTTCCCGGAGGGGTTCGAGGTGAGCCGCGACATCCGCACGCAGGATCTGGAAAAGACCGTGCCGCCGTGCAGCGTGCAGATGCTCGTGGAGAACGCATTCAAGCACAACGCCGTATCGAAGGCCAATCCCCTGAAACTCAGCATCATCTCCGATGGGCACGTGCTGGAGGTGCGCAACAATCTGGTTCCGCGCCAGTCCGCATCCCCTTCCACCGGACTGGGACAGAACTACATAAAACAGCAATACATAGACCTTAAAGGCGGGGATGTCGTGATCGGAAGCACCAAGACCGATTACTTCGTCCGCCTGCCGCTTATAAAACGATGAGAGCACTTATAGTAGAAGACGAGATAATGGCGCAGAAAGCGCTGTGCCGCACATTGGAGAGCCGCTTCCCGCAGATGCAGGTCGTGGCCTGCACGGGTTCGGTCGCCCAGACGGTGGACTGGCTCCGGGAGCACGAAGACAACGCGCCGGACGTGATATTCATGGACGTGGAACTGTCCGACGGGAACTGTTTCGAGATTTTCCGCCAGGTGAAGGTCACTTCGAAAGTGATAATGACCACAGCCTATGACAGTTACGCCATCAAGGCCTTCGAGGCCGGCTCGGTGGACTACCTTCTGAAGCCCATCAACCCCGCTGACCTGGACCGTGCCGTAAGCAGGGTGATGCAGGTCGGCTACAGGCAGAATTTGGACGCCGTCACCGGCGCAGGCGAGCCTGCCGCGGTCAGGGAACGCTTCATCGTGCGGATGAACGACCGCATCGTGCCGGTCAAGGTGGAGGACATCGCATTCTTCTACTCGGAGGAAAAGAACAATTTCCTGCGGACCATGGACGGCAAGACCTTCGTCACAGACTCTTCGCTGGACATAATTGCCAATGAACTGCCGCCCAAGAATTTTTTTCGGATCTCGCGCGGCTGCATCATATCCGTGAAGGCCATCCAGAGCATCGTGAAGCAGGTCAACGGCTGCCTTCTGGTCGTCTCCGACCCGCCGGCCGACTTCAAGATGACCGTCTCCCGCTCCCGCGTGGACGACTTCATGCAGTGGATAGCACGGTAGACACGACGTGGAGCCACGGGACTATCCAACAAAGAAGCCACCACGGAATCGTGATGGCTTTTTGCGGTGCGGAAGGGACTCGAACCCTCGACCTCCGGCGTGACAGGCCGGCAT
>CAYMDZ010000166.1:0-3225 GCA_964389355.1 uncultured Muribaculaceae bacterium
CGTGTCGATGGCCTCGTCGAGGTCCTTCAGAATGTACTCGTACAGCTCGTCCTTCGTGACGGCCGGGTTGTCTGCCAATTCGTCCGAAGTCATTCCATACCTTACCACAGGCACCTCGCCAAAGGTTCTGTACAGCCATACGTATGCAAATGCGCGTATGACCTTGGCCTCGTTCGCGCACTGGCGTGCGTAGAGCTGATTGGCCTCCGTCTTCATAGCCGCGGCATAGTTGCCTTCCTGGAAGATGGCGTTGTTCGCGGCGGAGACGATGTTATAATACCCGGTCCAGAGGGAGTTGAACATATAGTTGCCCGGAGTGTAGGTGAAATCGTCCATCTCCTTAGCATAGGCGTTGTCGTCAGCGGTGGAACCCTTGTC
This sequence comes from uncultured Muribaculaceae bacterium, assembly GCA_964389355.1. GTDB lineage: Bacteria > Bacteroidota > Bacteroidia > Bacteroidales > UBA932 > Cryptobacteroides. The sequence continues at coordinate 379 of CAYMDZ010000166.1, forward strand.
GGAGTCGTCGGAAGTGATGTCCCCCACACCGATGTATGGGAACCAGATATCGCCGCGCATCTGCGCATAGGCCGCACTTACAGGCTGGAAGATATTCTCGGCCTTCGTGTAGTCAGTGCCGGTGGAAGGCATGGTCCCTTCCACGCGTATATTCAAAAAATCCGAACAGGATGCAGCCAGAACGGTGACTGCAGCTGCGCTCATTATGTTGACAATCTTTTTCATACCGTTAGTCTGCATTAGAAGTTCACACTTACGCCTGCAGTATAAATGGACTGCATAGGATAAACGCTGGAGTCAATGCCGGAGCTGATAGGCGAACCGCCGATCTCGGTGGTGAAGCCGTTGTAACCGAACAGGCTGAGAGGTCGCTGCGCGGAGACATAAGCCCTGATGCTGCGCGCCCATCGCATGCCGGTGAAGGTGTAACCCAGCTGTATGTTGTTGATGGTGAGCGACGAACCGTCCTCGAGGTAGAACTCGTTGCAGGTCTGGATGAACGAAGTTCCGGCAGCCTCGGCAGAAGGATATTTGTCCGAACGGTTGTCGGCGGTCCAGCGGTTCCTGTAGAAATCCAGGTCGTAATTGGCCTCAGAGAAGATTCCGCGCTGCATACGCTTGAGGTTCAGGATCTTGTTCCCGACCTGGGCGTTGATGAGCATACTGAAGTCCCAGTTCTTATATGTGGCGCCCACGTTGAATCCGAGGATGAGCCACGGAAGCGGGCTTCCGAGGTAGGTGATGTCGTCCTTGTTCACGGTGCCGTCACCGGTGACGTCGGTGTATTTGAAGTAGCCTGCATCCTTGATGATCTGCGATACAGGGTCCTGGAGGGCCTCCTTCTCGGAAGCGTAGACCCCGGAGATCCTGTATCCCCAGAATCCGCCGATAGGATAGCCTACGGCCGCGCGGGTGGCATAGTTGCCGTTTACCGAAGTGCCCGGCACATAGTCGTAGCTGCTGAGCTCAAGGCCGGAAAGCTTGGTGACTTTGTTATTGTTTAGCGTGGCGTTAAGTCCCAGGCTGTAAGCGAGATCCTCGGTGATGTTGTCGTTCCAGTTGAGGGAAATCTCGAGACCCAGGTTCCGCACCGTACCGTTGTTCGACAGAAGGCTCGCGGTACCGCCGCCGGCAGCGACCGGAGTGTAGAAAACCACATTGTCGGTCACACGGTCATATGCGTCGATCTCGGCGCGCAGACGGTTCGAGCAGGTGGAGAAGTCCACACCGACATTGGCCTCGGTCACGACCTCCCACTTGAGGTAGTTGTTGACCACGGTCTGGGCACCCACGCCGTCCACTACGGTGTCTCCGAACACGGCAGAAGCGCCGATTCCGGAGGTTCCGAGGATGGTGGATGAATTGGCAGGAACGTTGTCGTTACCGAGCATACCCCACGAAGCGCGCACCTTCAGGTAGTCGAAGAAATGCTGGTCGTTCATAAAGTCCTCTTCGGTGACGTTCCAGGCCAGGCCGGCAGAAGGGAACACGCCCCATTTCTCCTGATACTTGGATGATCCGTCGGCACGAAGGGTGAGGGTGGCCAGATACTTCTCGCTGTAGTTGTAAGTACCTCTGGCGAAGAACGATACGCCGTTATAGCGCGAGCCGCCGTCGCTGGTGAGCTGGTTCTTGGCCGAGCCGTTGACCAGGTAGAGCGCCGCATCGTCATAGTCAGGCACGGCATTGCGGGTGCCGGACAGATAGCGGTAGTTCTGGGTCCTGACGGAGTTGCCGAGCATTACGGAATAGGTGTGAGCCCCGCTCTTCCCGTTGTAGGTCAGGACGTTGTCGAGGATCTGGTTCAGGCCATAATCGAAAGTCTTCGAAAGCGACGAGGTGCCGACGCTCTGGGAGCCGCCCACATTGTATTCGGGAGTATATGAATGCTTGTCGTCAAAGTAAAAGTCCAAATTGTACGAAGTCTTGAAAGTCAACGCCTCCGGGATAATCGTGAACTCTGCGTATGCGGAGAGAACCTCCTTCATACCCTTGTCCACGGAGTTGTAATAATAGGCATTCGCTATAGGGTTGCCGTATGAATTTCCGAATCCGTAAAGCTGAGGAGAATCGAACGATACCGGATAGGCCTCGGTATTGTCCTCATTGTAAACGTTGTACACAGGCGGGTTGAGGAATGCCTGATAGAATGCGTTGGAATTGTAGTTGTTCCTCTTGTAGCGCGAGAAGACTGAATTGATGCCCATCTTGAGCCAGGAGGTCATCTTCTGGTCCAGTCTCGAGCGGATGTTGATGCGGTCGTAGTCATTGGTCGCGTGGTTCATTATGCCGTCCTGGTAGAAGTAGCTCAGGCCCACGGAATAATTGGTATTGTCCGACGCTCCAGAGAAATCCACCGAATGGTTGGCGGTGAATGCGGGACGCACGAGTTCGGCGTACCAGTCGGTGTCCCCCGGATAGTTGTCAGCGCTGATCGGGGTCCAGCCCATCGTGTTCACATTGGCCTCGTTGCGAAGCTCCACATACTGGGCCTTGCCAGCCAGCGGCATTATGTTGGTAGGCACCTGCACTCCGGCATAGCCTTCGTAATTGATGCTCAGATGGTCGCGCGTACCCTTCTTCGTGGTGACGAGGATTACGCCGTTCGCGGCACGCACACCGTAGATGGCGGCGGCTGAAGCGTCCTTGAGCACGGTCAGGCTCTCGATATCGTTCGAAGATAGGAAGTCGATATTGTCCTGGAACACGCCGTCCACCACGTAGAGAGGTGTGGCATAATCACTTATGGAACCCACGCCGCGCACCTTCACGGTAGGGGTGGATCCCGGTGCGCCGCTGTTGATGATCTGCACGCCGCTCACCATACCCTGAAGGGCGGCCATAGGA
>CAYMDZ010000167.1:0-3199 GCA_964389355.1 uncultured Muribaculaceae bacterium
ACAAACGAATAATTTACGACAATAAGCTTATGACGGAATTGGACATACAGGCGCAGAAGGATTACGCAGTAAAAGAAGCTCTCGCCGAAGGTCTCGCGGAAGGTGAAGCCCAAAAGAGTCTTGAAATTGCCCGGAATATGCTCGCTGAGGGTATGGATAAAGCTCTTATCTGCAAACTCACAGGCCTTTCGCCGGAAAAGCTGCAGCGGCTGTAATTTTCCGCAGACGGACAGATGGAGAACACAAAAAAGAGAGGCTTTCGCAAGTCTCTCTTTTCGTGACGCCTATAGGATTCAAACCTATAACCTTTTGATCCGTAGTCAAATGCTCTATTCAGCTGAGCTAAGGCGCCAGATGTTCCGGAGCGGACTCCGGATATTTTACTCTTCAGTCTTTACGGCGACTTTCTTCTCGCGGATGCGTGCCTTCTTACCGGCAAGATCACGAAGATAGAAAATGCGTGCACGGCGAACTTTACCGACCTTGTTAAGTTCAATGCTCTCGATGAAAGGTGACTCGTAAGGGAAAATCCTCTCGACGCCTACACCGCTGGCAATCTTGCGGACTGTGAAAGTCCTGGTGAAAGGACAAGCTCCGGAAATCTGGAGAACTACGCCTTTAAACTTCTGGAGACGCTCCTTATCACCCTCCTTAACCTTGTAAGTTACGGTGATGGTGTCGCCTGCCTTGAACTTAGGGTACTGTGCGGCTTTGTTCTGTGCGAAAGCCTGCTCTACAATCTTAATTGCGTCCATAATAAAATTTCAATCTTTAGCGCAGCATTGGTGAACCGTTCTCCAAGAGGCTGCCAATTGGGATTGCAAAGATATAAAGTTTTGTTTAATCCGCAAAATTATTTTCAAAAAAACTTGGCCTCTTTTTCAAATATCGCCTTGTCATCCCTGGTCGGAGCGGGATCTGACTCGCCGCTGGCCTTCAGTGACTCGAACATCTGCCTGTACTCTCTGGACACCTTGTGAGGAATCCACACCAGTATTTTTACATACAGGTCGCCCTTGCCGTAGCTGTTCACGGATGGCATACCCTTGCCGCGAAGTTTCTCCACATATCCGCTCTGGGTTCCCGGGGCCAATTTAAGTTTGTAGTCGCCCTCGAGCGTAGGCACATTCACCTCACATCCCAGAACTGCATCCGCTACGGATATCACCCTGGTATAGAAGAGGTTGTTACCCTCCCTCTTGAGCTTGGCATGCTCGGTCTGCTCTATGACCACGAGAAGGTCGCCGTTGACGCCGCCCTGCGGTGCGCTGTGGCCCTCTCCGTGAACGGTAAGCTGCATACCGGACTCCACACCCGCAGGGATGCGAACGCTCACGGTCTCCTTGATGCGGACAAGTCCGGACCCCGAACATTTGCGGCATGGATTGGTGACTATCTTGCCGGTACCGTTACAGTTGGGACAGGTGCTGTAGGAAATGCTCCTGCCGAAGAACGAATTGCTTACCCTCTGAACCTGACCGCTACCCTTGCAGGTAGGACAGGTCTTTATATCTGACGGATTCACCGTACCGCGTCCGCCGCAGTCAGGGCAGGGACGCATTCTTTCGAGAGTAACCTCCTTCGTGCATCCGGAAGCGATCTCCTCGAGGGTCAGATACACGCGCGTACGTATGTCGCGGCCCCTGAGAGTGCGTTTCTCGCTCTGTCCGCCGCCAAATCCGCCAAATCCGCTGAACCCGCCGAATCCGCCTCCGAAGGCACCTCCGAACAGATTGTTGAGAATGTCGTTAAGGTTGCCGAAGCCCTGGCTCCAGTCTTGAGAAGCGCCGCCGTCCACTCCTGCGAAGCCGAACTGGTCGTACTTGGCCTTCTTGTCCTTGTCGCTGAGCACGGAATAGGCCTCGGAAGCCTCCTTGAATTTCTCTTCCGCAGTCTTCTTCTCTGCATCGGTGCCGCTCACCCAGCGGTCCGGGTGCCATTTGAGTGCAGCCTTTCTGTAAGCCTGCTTTATATCGTCTTCCGAGGCGCCCTTCTGAAGCCCGAGCACCTCATAGTAATCTCTTTTTTCTGCCATAAATTATTCTCCCACCACGACTTTAGCGTAACGAAGTATCTTGCCGTTAAGAAGATACCCCGTCTGAATGACATCTATCACCTTGCCCTTCAGGTCCGGTGTAGGTGCGGGGAACTTGGTCACGGCATCGTGAAAATCCGTGTCGAAGTCCTTACCTTTAGCCTCGATAGGCTCCAGTCCCTTGCCCTTCAGGTAGTCCATCAGCTTGTTGTAGATGAGAAGCGTACCCTCCCTGGCTACGGAATCCGTCTCCTTCTCGAGCATATCCAGAGCCCTCTGGCAATCGTCCAGTACAGGAAGAAGTCCCTTGATCACGTCTGCGGACGCGTTGGACAGAAGCGCAAGCCTTTCCTCCGCGCTGCGGGTGCGGAAAGTCTGGAATTCCGCCATAAGACGCAGGTAGTCATCGTGCTCCTTGGACAATTTGTCATTAAGAGCATCTATCTGTGCCTGCTTCTCGTCGGCCTTCTTCTCTTTCCTGGCCTCTTTCTGCGTTTCCTTCTTATCTGTTTCCACAGCCTTCTTTTCTGCCTCAGCGGCCTGCTCGGCTGTTTTCCTGGTTTCTTTATCTTTACTCATAATAATTCTTGCTCGTTTGACAGGAGAATCTTCAAATGTTCTGCCAAGCCCACCGAAGGTGACAAATTGGCACTAGAACAGCATCTGTCCTCCGATGAACTCACGCATTATGGAAGTCGGCGGAATGGCCGCGATGTCTTCCGGCGTAACGGCGTCGATCTGGCCCATATATTCCGTCAGGTGATCCGCCATCGCGCGGGCCGGAGAATCCGAAGGGATATCGTCCAGCAGCGGCTGCGCGTAGTATTTAAGCAGCGGAAGATCGTATAGCATCGACGAATTGAAGACTATGTCGGCGTTGTCCTGATACGGGAAGATGTTCCTGACCTCCCCTGCGCGCACCGACGGCCACATCAGGATGGTGGCCTCCGGAGACTTGCCGCGGTTGCGGTTGTCACGCACTATCCTTCGCAGAAGCCGCTTGTCCGACGAGGAGTTCTGGTTGTTCTCTCCAGGCAGGGCCGAAAGCGCGGACACGTATATCTTGAAGAATTTCGACGAGTCGATGGTCGGAGTCATCGCCGGGTTAAGCGCGTGGATACCCTCCATAAACAGGATGTCGCCGTCGTTCAGACGCATCTTCCT
>CAYMDZ010000168.1:0-3163 GCA_964389355.1 uncultured Muribaculaceae bacterium
CCTACGCGTCCGCCTGAAAGCTTCTCCGTCATCTCCTCCCTCTGGCGTACCCAGCGTTTGTAGAGAAGATTACCGTCATAGTAGGTGGCGGTGATGAACAGTTCGACAGGCTCCTTGACCTTGTCCTTCTTGATCTTCAGGAACACGCGCTTGCCGGCCTTGTAGCGGAGGGCGTCGTACCACTGCGTGCCTTCCTCTATCTCCTCTCCGTCGATGGCGAGAATCACATCGCCCGCACCGATCTGAGGGTCAACCATACTGAGTTCGCTTCCCGGAAGCACTTCGGCTATCTTCAGGCCCTTGCCGTGATATGCAGGGTCATAGAGCACGCCCAGATGTCCTGCGCTGACAGATGACGGATGACGGTATCTCGCGCCCGTGTGTGATGCATTGAGCTCTCCGAGCAGCTCGCTCAGAAGGTCCTGGAAATCGTATGAGTTGCTGATGTACGGAAGGAACTGGCGGTAGTTGCGGCAGAAGCCGTCCCAGTCTATTCCGTGTATGTTCTTGTCATAGAACTTTTCTGTTACCTGCTTGCATACGTGGTCGTAGATGTACTCCCTTTCGCGTGCAGGCTGGTAGTCGTAATTGCTTGCAAATGAGACAGGTTCGATCTTTCCGCCGGCAGGGGAGAACTTGTTGATCCCGCGTCCGATGATATAGACGTTCTTCCTGTCAGGAGATGAGACGAACGATCCGCGGAAGTTCTTGCGGATGATCTTGATGTCGCCTTCCTTGATGTCCATGCTGCAGAGGTCGGTGCTCTGCTCGTTGACGCGGAAGAAGTAGAGGGTCTTCGCATCGTCGGTAAGGAAGTAGTCACCGGTGGAGCCTGAAATAGGTGTGAGACGCACGATGCGGTTCTCGCGGCCTTCGAGAAGCAGGTCAAGTCCTTTCTTCTCGACCTTGACGGAGTCTTTCTTCTCCTTTTTCTTCTCGGCCTTCTCCTCCTTTTCGCTCTTCTCGTCGAGAAGCTCGTTTATCTTCTCCTCATCGCTTGAGCGGGTGAACTTGTAGTATTCCCTGGCATCGAAGAACATCGCGTAGATGTCATAATGCGAGCCCCAGCTTCCGTGGCTGCGGTAGCCGTTCTTGTCGGTTTCCCACATCATCGCCTTGCCGCCGAGTATCCAGTGGAAGTTCACGTCGTTGTATCCGCTCTGAGTGAGGTCGGTAACTTCCTTTGTGTCAATGTCTATGAGGGCTACGTCGGTGTTGTTCCAGCCGCCGTTGGCCTCGTAGTTGCACAGGATGTGGTGGCTGTCGGGGCTCCATTCGAAGGACTGGTCCCCGTCGGTGTAGGAATAATTGGCACCGCTCAGAAGCGAACGTTCCTCGTTCTTCCCGGTGCTTCTGATAACCAGCTCGGTGCGGTTCCTGAGGAACGCCACCCATTTGCCGTCAGGTGAAACTGAAGGCTGGAAGCAGGTCTGGCCTTCGGTAGTGAAGAGGCTCTCCCTGATTTCGTACGAGAAAGTGAAATATTTGTCCTGCTTGCGCACGAGTTCGGCTTTCCATACGCCCCAGTTTCCGTTACGCTCGGCATCGTAGTAGAGGGTGCGGCCGTCCTTCGAGAAGGAAACGTTCCTCTCCTGGCTCGGGGTGTCGGTGATGCGCCTGGTGACTTTCTGGTCAGGAGCTACCACGAACACGTCTCCGTGGGCTACGATGGCGATCTCCTTGCCGTTCGGGCTGACTGCCAGGTCGGTGGCGCCGTTGCTGATGTTGCGGTAGATATGCTCGCGGTCATTGCCTTCCAGAACGACCTTGACGTCCACCTTGACCGGTTCTTCGCCCGGGGTGCAGGTGTACAGGTCGCCGTTGTATGAGAATGCCAATCTGTTAGCTCCGGAGATGGAAAGGTTCCTGACCGGATGGGTCGGCAGGCTGGTTATCTGGAATGCGGCCTCCGGGGTGTTGATATTGGATTTCCAGACATTGAAGTTCCCGCCCTGTTCGCTGAGGAAGTAGTAATCCTCTCCGTTGGAGGCGAATACAGGGTTGCGGTTCTCGCCGACATAGCGGCTGATCTTCTGGTATTGGCCCTTCTTCGGAAGGTATTTCCAGATGTCGTGGGTTACGGAAGAGGTGTGGTGCTTTCTGAGCGGGTCTTCGTAGCCCTTGTAGTCTTCGTAGAGGATGATGTCATTGGCATTCACGGACAGGGTCCACATCGTGGTGGAGTTGAACAGCGAGGATCTGCCGGTCTGGATGTTCACCGTGTAGACCTGCGCGGTCCAGGGATAGTCGCCGAACTGCGGGTCCGCCTGGATATTGGCCTGGTAATAGACCTGGCCGTCCTTTGATACGAAGAGCGGGGTCTCGGCGCCCGGGTAGGTGGTGAGCCTTCTGGCCTTGCCGCCCTCGGCAGGGATGATCCAGATGTCCTTGCTGCCTTCCCTGTAGGAGCTGAAGACTATGTTCTGCCCGTCGGCGGTCCAGAGAGGATCCGAGTCGTAGGCTGAGTTTACCGTGACCTGTCTGGCAGTTCCTCCGGCGGAAGGAACCGTGAAGATGTCTCCCTGGTAGCTGAAGGCTATGGTCTGCCCGTCAGGGGAGATGCAGCTTTTCCTGATCCAGCGGGCTTCCTCCTGCGCTGAAAGTGACAGCGTGAGAAGGCCCAGAGAGATGATTGCAAACAACTTTTTCATTCTGAACGAATTTATTTTAAACCAACTTTATTCTTCGGGTATGCCTGAACGCCGCCGGGGCGTCCAAACTTTCAAATATAGTGATTTTATGGCTCAGAGACAATGCCCATCCGACAAAAGTATTTTCCGTCGCGTTAAGGAAAACTGATTCTAGGACAGCGGTTGTGCGCCGTAGACCGTGAAGTAAATCTCAATGGCGCACAGAATGACGGTGACCAGGCCGATCAGGGCTGACTTTCCTGCCGGAATTCTGGATTTGAGGTATTCGAAATCCTTGAATTCCTTGCGCTTCCAGAGGTTGACATTGTCGGTCAGCCACTCTGCCAGGGCGGTGAAATCAAGCGTCCTGTGCTCCAGGAACCAGCTTTCCACGGCTGATTCCATCTGCGGAATGTCGCACCAGGAGAACGCTTCGCACCATTTCACCTCGAGACTTTCATTTTCTCCGGGCTCCACTCCGAGGCACACGGTGAACTCGTTCTTGTTACCGCCGCGCCAATGGCTTCTCTGGT
>CAYMDZ010000169.1:0-3132 GCA_964389355.1 uncultured Muribaculaceae bacterium
TGACCGAAATCCGTCCAGGCTCGCCTGGTGGGATATGGACGAATGGTCGCTGATCGGCACCGAGGTGTATCTGACTTCAGGTCAGCTTCACTCGCCTATGTCTTCCGACGGGGCCAAGGGTTTCGGCGTGAAGGCTGAATCCCTTCTTCACCAGAAGGAAAACGGCTGGTCGTTCAAGGGCTCGTTCGGCTACAGCATCGGTATGACGGACAGCCTCCGGGCCAATCTGTCCTATCGTCTGAAACCCTACGGTTCACCGTCATTCTACTGGTGCAAGGTGCCCGCCACCACCTGGGAGGTGCAGAGATACAGCCTGTCCGGCACGGCGGTGAAGAACTTCGACGGCCGGTGGGCGCTTGGCTTTCAGGTGGACTACATCGGGGACAAGCAGTTCAGAAAGAACGATGTCCGTAACGAGCAGACTGCTCTGGAGATAGCTCTGGAGGCCGGCGGAAGCGTCCTGCTGGGCAGGAACCTCCTGTCTGCGGGCCTCATTTACGAGAGGAACAGGGAGCAGCCGGATTTCAGCCGCATCTATAACTCGAGTCTGGACTACTCCATCTACCTTATGAACGGCCTCGGTACCCAGATAGCCAATATGTATTCGAATGTGGTCTGGACCCAGAATGTCCCGGGCGTCTATGCCGGATGGGAATACCGCGGACAGGCGAACCGTCTGAATGTGAAGTATTCCTTCAGGCTCGGGACCGACGGCTGGGAGAACACATCGACCCAGAGCGCTTCGAAGCAGGTGCAGTGGACCCGGTACGATTTTACCGCCCATCAGGTCGGCATCAGCGATGTCTGGACCCTGCCGGAAAGTCAGGTCCTCATTCTCAGCGCGGACTTTGACTGCACTTCCGGGAAAAGCTCCACCTGGAGCCAGGCTTCCTCAGAGTTTGTAAAGGATTATAATGCATCGCTTTACGGAGGAAAGCTCGGAGCTGAATATCACCGTGAAGGGTGGTTTCGCCGCGCGGGGCTGGACCTGTCCCTGGATGCGGAGAACCGTCTGGATAAAAATTATAATGCCAGACTCAAGTTTTTGAGCCTGGAAAGTGTTATTTTTGCCGGGCTCGGGATGAAGGCCCGGAAGGCGGATCTCAGCCTGGACTTTACCGGCGGATACGCTTTCAGTCCCCAGGTCACCTATTCTCCCGGCGCTGCAAGGGAAGGCTCGAATTTCTACACGACCTATGTCGGTCTGGCGCAGGAGCGGTGGCTGAATACCCGCAGGTGGCGCGCCGGAGTGTCCCTCAGGGCGAAATTGCCCGTAGGGAAGACCGGCCTGGAGGTGGGCGCGGCCTACAATTACACGGGAGCCATAGCTTCCGAACTTGATTTTCAGGAATGCAGAATATTCCTGAGCGTTTATTTTTAACAGTGGATATGAATCTTTTTTTCAAGGCAGCCGTGGCTGCAGCAGCGCTTCTGGCCGTTTGTTTTTCTGGCCGGAGCCAGTCGTACAGTACCGATATGCCGGCTTATGTGATACTTGACAAGTCCGGCCACAAGGTGGAATATTCGAAAATGCTCAAGGCCCTCAGCCGTGCGGACGTGTGTCTGTTCGGCGAGATGCACGACGATCCCATCTCGCATTGGCTCGAACTGACCCTGGAAAAGGACTTCCATTCCATAAAGAAAGACAGGCTCGTGGTCGGCGCAGAGATGTGGGAGAGCGACAATCAGCAGGTGCTGGACGAATACGCGAAGCTAGGGCTCATCAACGGCTCCACCTACGAGGAGAACAGCCGTCTGTGGACGAACTACCGTGATTACAGGCCAATTTTCGAGTACGCCGTGGAGAACGGCATCCCTTTCGTGGCCACCAATGTGCCCCGCCGCTACGTCCGTATGGTTTCGGACTTCGGAACGGAAGTGCTTGACTCGCTGGACGCTGCCGCATATCAGTGGCTTGCGCCAATGCCGCTGAAAGTGGATTACGGTGAGACCGTTTACACCCTTATCGGAGAGTCGTTCAAGCAGATGGGCAGCGCTCCGATGATGAAGAAGAACGTGCAGAACATCGTCGCCGCACAGGCTCTCAAGGACGCCACCATGGCGCATTTCATCGTGGCCAATATGCAGCCCGGTGATTTCTTCTTCCATTTCCACGGAGAACTTCACTCCGCATTCCATTCAGGGATAATGTATTACCTTAAGCAGTACAAACCCTCGCTTAAAGTCTGCACGGTGTCCGTGATCTCTGAAGATGACCCTGCCCGGTACAAGCCGTCCAGAAGCCGCGCGGATTTCACCATAGTGGTGCCTTCAAGCATGACCAAGACTTATGAGCAGTAGCAGTCAGGCCGCCAGGCTCCGTCCGGAAGACATAAATGTGCGCGTCGAGCACATAACCCACAGCTATTCAAGCTCTTTCACCGCAGTGCGGGACGTCAGCTTCAGTCTGGACGGCTGCCGCATAACGGGCCTTCTCGGAGCCAACGGCGCAGGCAAATCGACCCTTATGAACATCATCTGCGGGGTGCTTACGCCTACCTCCGGAGATGTCATAATCAACGGCTACAGCATACACGATAACCCTGTGGAGGCGAAAAGGCAGATTGGCTTTCTTCCCCAGAAACCGCCGCTTCTTATCGACCTTACGGTAGAGGAGTATCTGAAGTATGCCGCGCAGCTTCGTCTGGTGCCGGATGTCCGCAGGGCTGTGGACGAGGCTCTGGACATCTGCAAGATAGCGCATTTCAGAAAAAGGCTCATAAAGCACCTCTCCGGAGGCTATCAGCAGAGGGTGGGCATAGCCCAGGCCCTTATACATCATCCGTCGTTCATCATCCTGGACGAACCGACCAACGGCCTGGACCCTATACAGATAATAGAAATCCGCAATCTCGTCAAGGAGATTTCGCGTGACTGTCAGGTGATGCTTTCCACCCACATACTTCACGAGGTGCAGCTGACCTGCGACAGGATCGTGATGATGTCCACCGGCAACCTCATCTTCAACGGCGACATCGACACCTTCAACCATTCCATCCGCTCCGAATCTCTTCTGGTCAATATGGGAAACTGTCCTTCGCACGAGGATCTGCTCTCCATTGAGGGCGTGAAGGGCGTGGAGCCGGCGCAGGAGTATCCGGGATTCATCCGACTTCTGATAGAGGGCGACGC
>CAYMDZ010000170.1:0-3117 GCA_964389355.1 uncultured Muribaculaceae bacterium
CTCCGACCTGTCTGTAACTCCATTTAACGATTGCATTACAAGCTTGTACAGGCAAATGTTTCGAAGGGACTCCGCTATGTCAGAATACAAAAAAGGTGACCAAAATGGCCACCTTTATTAGTTGTGTCTTCAGTGAATTAGATCATCAGCGCTGCCACGAGCGAAAGAATTGCGTAGAATTCAGGGAAGGCGGCGTAGATCATCGTGTTGGTCTGCACATCGTGTCCCTGGCTGATGCCGACGATACCGTTGGCACAGATCTGACCCTGACGGATGGCTGAGATAAGACATACAAGTCCCACAGCAAGTCCCACACCGAAGAGGAGCGGTCCCTGGCCTGTGAAATCCTTTCCCATCCACATAAGGAACGCCACGAATCCGTAGAGACCCTGCGTTGCCGGCATGGCTGAGAGGATCATATAACTTGATGATTTTTCAGGGTTCTTCTTGAGGGCGCCCTCGGCAGCGTTACCTGCGATGGTGGTTCCGATGGAAGATCCTACTGCGGCAAGGCCGAACATGAGGCCAAATCCGAGATAACCTAAAATAGTGTTGAGCATTTTAATGAATTATTTGTTTGTTATTATTTTAAAGGATTGTATTTGAGTCCCTTGCCTTCATATCCGCTGTTCTTGAAGTATTCCACGAAGGTAAGACGCAGAGGATGCACGAAGGCTCCGAGGCAGGACATAAGCAGGTTCAGCGTATGTCCGAGCAGAAGTATGATGACGGCGAATACCCACTGCCAGGTAGGATTGGCACCCAGCACCATCGCAGACAGGTCGTTGAACGCACCGCCGAGCATGCCGCCGGCAAGTCCGAGGGCATAGAGACGGATGTAGCTGAGCACGTCGCCAAGCAGACCGGTGACCATGTTGTAGGTATCCCACAGTCCCGAGCCTATGTTCAGCAGAGGATTGCGTCCCGGTTTGTTGAAGATGAAAATTCCCAGCGCGGACACGGCAGCTATGGCTATGATGATGATCTTGGTGACCTGCTCCGGCAGTCCGATGAACATCGACACGGCCAGCGTGATGATGACTCCCACTATGAGCAGGGTCCATCCGCAGGTGCTTATGCTTTCCCTGAATCCGAACCGTCTTATGTAGCAGGCAGTCTTGATGACCATAGCCAGACAGATGTGGAACACGCCGATTCCCAGCGCGAGAACCATCTGTATGTCATAGGAGCCCACATTGCCCACTATCATCAGATTCTTCAGTGAATCAGGCACCCATGCAGCATCGTGCAGGCTTATGCCGAACGCCGTGCCCAGGAAGAGGCCCACTATGGTGGTGGCCACGCCCAGGAACGTGATGAGACTGCCGATGTTCTTGAACATGTCTATCTTGATCCACTTCCTGTTCACAGCTATTCCGAAGAATATGAGGATGAGTCCGTAACCGGCATCGCCCATACACATCGCGAAGAACAGCATAAAGAATACGGACAGCACCGGGGTAGGGTCGAACTCGTCATAGACAGGCATTCCGTACATTCCGGTGAGGGTCTCGAACATCCGCGCGAAGCGGTTGTTGTGCAGCTTGATGGGAGGGTTGTCTTCGACTGTGGCCTTTTCGCTTATGTAGTACACGCTTTCGCGGTCCAGAAGTTCGCACACCTGACTGTCACATTCCGCAGGCGCGAATCCCTGGAAGCAGCAGAGCAGATTCTCGGCGGCATTGTCGGCCTTTACGCCGGCCAGATACCTGTCGAGATCCTGGCTGAGCGAGGCTATCTTGGCCTGAAGGGCAGGTATGTCGCTCTTGCGGGCGGCCAGATGCTCCCTGTGAACACGGAGCCTGTCGTCCAGATCCTTGATGCAGGCTTCGATCTCGCTAACGCTCCTTTTCGGCGCAGCGGCCTCCTTGACTGGGAAATTCTCCGGATTGACCACCGTGAAATATGTCTGTCCGCCTTCTTCGCTGATTACCTGAAGGGCGAATGACTGTTCCCAGGCAGGGTCGAATTTCTTCGAAGGCACGCAGTAGAAATGAATGTGCAGGCCCTTTTCAGCCAGGTCGTCTATGGCGCTACGGTCGAAGTCGCCCCACGGACGGGTGTCGCGCAGTTCCTTTTCCGCAGCGGCCTTCTCGTCCAGAAGTCCCTGCAGATAGGAGTCGCGTCCCTTTTCTATCTGTTCGATTTCTATCTTGACGGAGGAGATGTGCTCCATTATGGCGGTGGAGTGTTCATCCACAGGCTTTACCGAGCGGGTGATGTCCACAAGTCCCAGTCCCTGAAGGTCTTCCAGGAACTTCTCCTTATCCGTGCTGAGCAGGATGAAGGAATATTTGGTCATTTTCGCTATCATAGTGCTTCCTCCTCTTCTTCTGCGGCGTGACGGGTCTTGACTATCTTGGATGATGCCTTGCTAAGATTCTCCTCGTCTTCCATATATCTCTTGATCTTGAGGATGGCCTCCTGATATCCCGGAATCTGCACCTTCTCGTAGAGGTTCACCTTCTGGGTGGTCTTCTTGCGGTTGAAGTCCAGGATGCGGCTTCTCTGCTGGTATATCTCGGACTCTATGCCGAGCCGGGTGATATCCTTGAGAATGCGCACTCCGTCTCCGTACCAGGCAGGTTTGGTGAAGGCGTTGAAAGGCTTCAGCTCATAGACGATGTCGTCGAGCTGCGGAATCTTCACGCCCGCCACCTTCACGGTCTGCAGCTTTACGTCGGCGATGCGTATGAGGCCGGGTTCGAATTCGTTCCAGAGCGCCGCCAGATAATCGTAATCCTTGAGCGCTTTGGCAACTTCCTTCTCCAGCCTGGCAGATTCGCTTTTCGCCGTCTGTACGCTTACGCGCAGTGCCGATTCCTTGTTCTTCAAGGTAGGCAATGCGTTGCGGCGCATCTTCAGCTGCTTTCCCAGGAGGGTAAGAGATGTCTTGTTATATTGAAATTTTATGGCCATCAGGCTTTCCAGTATTTATCGATGAGCGCTTTCTTGATGCCTGTCTCCTCCGGCTTGAAGTATTTGCCGAAAAGTTCCCAGGCGGTGTCGAGCATCTCTTCTATCTTGATGTTGACGTCAATGCTGAGCAGGCGGGTAGCGTATTCCTTCGCATAGTCAAGACAGCGGAGGTCGTAGTCCGACAGGTCGAAACCGTTT
>CAYMDZ010000171.1:0-3111 GCA_964389355.1 uncultured Muribaculaceae bacterium
CTTTGAGGGGGTAGTGGGCGTTGGCCTGTATGAGTTCGAGTCTCATCATCCGCACGAAAAAGCGATCTGAATTCAGGTCGCTTTTTTCGTTCCGCCCTGCCGGGACTAAATTTTAACAGTCATTTCGTCTGCGAAGCTGTAAAAGGCCTTGTCACAGATGATTATGTGGTCCAGCAGGTCTATGTCGCAGGCCGAGCAGGTCTTGTGCAAGGTGTCCGTGATGGTGATGTCCGCGCGCGAAGGATCAGGGTTCCCGCTCGGATGGTTGTGCGCAAGTATCATCGCGGCGGCCCCTTTTTCCAGCGCCAGTTTCGCTATTTGCCTGGCGTTGATGGCCACCGATTCCTCGGTTCCTATCCCCATCGTCTGTATGTATATGACTTTGTGGGCCTTGTTCAGCAGGATGACCCAGGCCTCCTCGTGATCCGCCCCCTTCAGATAAGGTATCAGATTCTCGTAGGCGTCCCTCGCGCACAGAATCGGCCTGTCTTTCGATTCCTGTCTCTCGGAGAAGAACCGTCTGCCGAGCTCGAAGGCCGCCAGGATCGTGGCCGCCTTGTCCTTGTGGATGCCCTGAAATGTGCAGAGTTCCCTCTCGGTGAGCCTTGAAAGCGCGACCAGACTCCCGTCGCAGCCGTTCAGAAGTCCGCGTGAAATATCCAGGACATTGTGTCCCTTGGTGCCGTTGCGTAACAGAATGGCGAGCAGTTCGCCGTTGGAAAGGGCTCCCGGCCCTACCGAAAGAATCCTCTCCCGAGGCCTTTCGCACGAAGTAAGATCTTTTATTCTCATAGTCAAGTTTGAGGGCGGCTCATCCGGCCGCACGACGAATGCAAATCTATCAATTATTTCACAATAATCAAACTTTCTCCCCATTACCATAAAACCGTTACGACTTTTACGTTACGATTTTTTCGTAACGACTTTATGGTAATCTGCCTGTTCGCTTAAAGTCTGTTGACAATCCAGGGCCTTGCAGATTAAAAATAATGTTGTATATTTGCAGTCCTTTTATGGTGCGATTAGTTCAGTTGGTAGAGCACTAGATTGTGGTTCTAGGTGTCGTGGGTTCGAGCCCCACATCGCACCCCACGAAAAAGCGACCTGATTTCAGGTCGCTTTTTCATTATCTGTCAGTCACTTCCACTTTATATCCCGGAGAATAGACCAGACGCCGCAGTCCGGCGTTCACCGCCCCTTCGTATCCGGACGGCCGGCAGAATCGGAAATGCATCTGCAGTCCGCTCATCGTGAACTCGTCTATATGGCTGAACCAGTCTTCGCCGTATGCCGCGAAGATGCTCAGGAAATATTTCATCGTGTCGTATCCGTGGAAGGCGTAGCTGTCAGGCTCCCCGCCGTACAGCGCGCGGTAATCCATAATGAAATTCACCACGGATCGGGAAGTGTAGTCCACGTAATATGTGACGCTGGTGTGAAGGAACGCGTCGCACATCTCCTCCAGCTCGGAAGATTTCGTCTTCGCCGGGCCGTACATCACCACGTTCTTCTGCATATTCTTCTGCAGATAGACGTTGCGAATCACGTCCTTCACGAATATGTCGTGCTCGGAAGCCGCCACCACGCGGGTAAGCGAATCCTTCAGGTGCGTGTGCACATCGAACCATTCGTTCATCTCCAGACCTCCGGACAGGGAGTAGTCCACATCGATGCGCCTGTCTGCAGGAATGACCTTCAGCGCCTCTTCCATCATCGTCTGCGTCGAAGTCTGCTTGTATCCGGTCTCCGTCACCACGATAAGCGAATCCACGCCGCCTCTCATATCTTCCTCGAGCCAGCTTATCACATCGTTGATCTGCTCTCTGGCAGGTGTGGCGGCCAATATGACGCGTCCGTTCTGTGTCCAGCTCTCGGTGCGCGTGTCCAGAGGGGATATCAGATATCTGTTGTCCGGAAGGATCCTCAGCGTGCGCGAGATGTCGTAGCTGCTCACCGGTCCGATGATGATGTCGCTCTCCTCGACAGCCAGTTTGTTCTGATACAGCGCGTCGGACTTGCTGATATCTATCGCATTGACCTTCAGCTCCATACCCTTGTCTGCCAATTCCTTCACGGCGAGCAGCGCTCCGAAATAGAAGTTGAGGTAGTTCCTGTTCGCCGCCGTGGTGTCCACCGCGAACGGCAGAAGCAGTGACACGGATGCCCGCTTGCCTGCAAATTCCACCTTGACGCTGTCCTTCTTCGGAATCACCGGCCCCGGCCCAATTTCGGTACCCCCGGCCAATGCCGGCTCGTCGGCCACAACCGTTTCCGGTGCCGTCTCCATTGCCGCATCCGGAATTGGCACGGCTTCAACTGCCACCGTATCGGGCTCGGTCACCGCTGCGATCACCGCGTCAGTGACGGGCGTTGCGGGGAGCTTGACTTTGTCTACGGGTATGAGAAGCACGTCGGCGGCGCGAAGCGGGCTGGATACCAGGTGAAGTTTCGGATTGGCCTCGATGATGTCGATAACGGCCACTCCGTACGCGCGGCTGATGGAGTAGAGCGTCTGCTTCTCCGTAACCACGTGGGTGTAGTAGGATCTGCCGTCAATCTTGACCTTGTCGGCCGAGACCTTGACGTCCACTTTCGGGTAAGACTCCTTCTCCTGAGCCCCCAGGACCCAGGAAAGGGAGAGTAAAAGTATGCACAGTAATTTCTTCAAACCGGCAGTCTATTTCTTGGATTTGCCGCTTGCGTACTCGGCGTTGAGGCCTTCGATGAGTTCAGCGGTGATGTTGATGCTTTCGGCAGCCGTAACTACAGGTGAGGCCAGAAGGTTGCCCTGTGTAGAGAAGATGGCGATGTAGTTGTGATCAGCGTTGTAGTTCTTTACATATTCGGCCACAGCGTTGGCGATGTTGTTGAGGATCACCTGCTGCTCTTCCGCGAGCTCGTTCTGCTTCTGCTGGCCATACTGCTGGAAGTCAGCTACTTTCTTCTGGAGGTCGTTATATTTCACCTCGGCTACGCTTCTGGTGATGAGCCCCTTGTTGAGCTTGTCGGCGAGGTCCTTGTCTTCATTTTCGAGCTTGGTGCGGCGGCGTGTCACGTCATCGTTGATGCCGGTGGCCTTCTTCTCGAAGTTCTGCTGCAGGTCAATGGCCA
>CAYMDZ010000172.1:0-3110 GCA_964389355.1 uncultured Muribaculaceae bacterium
CTGGGTGAGCAGGGCCATTATCATCGCGAGCTTCACGCAGGCGCCGTAGATTCCGAGCTGAACCTGGCCGTCGTGACCGGGCAGAAGGTACGGGAAGAGGATCTTGTCCGCCACCTGGTTCAGAATCCCGACGAGCGAAAGAAGCAGCAGCGGGAAGGAGTATCTGAGCATCCTGCGGGCCAGGGCGCCGTCCCAGCCGTAGCCGATGGCGCGGAATTCCGGGAGGAAGAGCAGGCCCACCACGGCGGTGCAGAACAGATTGGCAAAGAAAATGAGGCCGACCCCGTCGCTGAAGCGGTGGTAGATGTCCTGGAGAGCGCCGATGGACGGCATCGCGAGGAAGATGAAGAGGTTCAGGGCGATGTTCAGGATGATGAAGGTCATCTTGAGGGCCATGAAGCGGAACGGACGGCGGGTCTGGCGGAGCTTGCTGAACATTATGGCCTGGACGGCGTCAAGCGAGGTGATGAGCGCGAAACAGGCTATGTACTCCGGATGGGCGCCGTACCCCATCGCGGTGCTGACCGGCTGCAGGAATGCCAATACGGCCGCGAGGAACACGACCGCGACGCCGCTGACCATTCTGAGCGCGGTGGAATAGACCATGCGGGGGTTCTCGTCGCTGCGTCCGCTGAAACGGAAGAAGGTTGTCTCCATACCGAAGGTGAGGAGGCACAGAAGGAGCGCGGAATAGGCATAGAGATTCGTGACTATGCCGTACCCGCCGCTGCCCGCAGCGATCCTGTATGTATAAAGCGGAACGAGCAGGTAGTTCAGAAATCTGCCTACAATGCTGCTCAGCCCGTATATGGCCGTATCCTTGGCCAATGCCTTAAGGTTCATAGGATGCGAAGATACGAAAAAAGAGGCTAACCGGTATGGGTCAGCCTCTTATTCTGTGTTAATCTGCAGAGATTAGTCTGAAAGGGAGAAGCGCTTGAAGGCGAGGATCTTCGCATCCTTGTCAGCTGCCTGAAGGGCGGCCTTCACCGAGATGTGATCGTCACTCATCTGGTACTCCTGCTCTTCGAGAGTCTGCTCCTTGAAGAACTTCTGAAGACGTCCGTTGGCGATGTTCTGGATCATCTGCTCGTTAAGGTTGGCAGCTTTCTCGGCTGACACGGTCTTGATGATATCGCGAGCCTGTGCAGCCTGTTCAGGGGTAAGCCATCCCTTGGCCGTGTTGGACTCGATGTGCTCCTCGCTGTCCACGTGTGCAGGGTTGATGCCGGCCTTCTTGAGGGCAGCCTCGACTGCCTTGAGGACCATCTCCTCGCGTGTCTTCTGAATTGCGACCGTCAGCTCGTTGTCGATAGTCTCCTTAGGACAGTCGGCTGCGCTGATGGCTACAGGATTCATGGAAGCGACCTGCATTACGATACCCTTTGCGAGCTCTGCATCGACAGGCTTGTTGAAGCCTACGAGTGCGCCAAGCTTTCCGTTGAGGGTGTGTACGTAAGCGGCCACGAAAGGAGCCTCTACGATGGCATAGTAGCAAAGAACGTGTTTCTCACCGGTCTTGCCTGTCTGAGCCTCAACTGCTTCCTCTACGGTATAGCCATCGGCCATCTTGCAGGCCTTGAGGCCCTCGATATCGGCAGGTGCATTGGCGATAGCCACGTCTGCAATAGCTTCTGCGAGGTTCTGGAAGTCTGCGTTGCGGGACACGAAGTCGGTCTCACATCCCAGACATACAAGAATGGCCTTTCCGTCGGCGATGCGGGATTTGACCGCACCTTCTGAAGTCTCGCGGTCGGCACGCTTGGCCGCTACGAGTTTACCTTTCTCACGGATGATGCCGATAGCCTTGTTGAAGTCGCCTTCAGCTTCCTCGAGGGCTTTCTTGCAGTCCATCATACCTGCTGAAGTCATCTTGCGCAACTTCATTACGTCTGCTGCTGTAATTGCCATAATGGATTATATTTCTAACAGTTTAACAAATGGATTATTCTGCTGCAGGAGCTTCTGCCTCTGCAGGTGCCTCTTCTGCGGCAGCCTCTTCGGCCTTGGCGCCCTTGCGTGAGCGGAGCTTGCGCTCTGCTGCAGGCTTGGCAGCTACTTCCTTGGCTTCTGCCTCAGCTTCCTTCTCCTTTTCGAGCTTACGCTCCTCGAGACCTTCCTGGATGGCGCCGCAAACTGCGTTGAGGATTACCTCAATGCTCTTCGCTGCATCGTCATTTGCCGGAATCACATAATCAATAGGGGTAGGATCGCAACACGTATCAACAATTGCGAATACCGGTATGTTCAAGCGGTTAGCCTCTTTGACTGCGTTGGCTTCCTTCTGTACGTCCACTACGAAGAGGGCTGACGGAAGACGGCTCATATCCCTGATGGATCCGAGGTTCTTCTCGAGCTTTGCTCTCTGGCGGTCGATCTGAAGGCGCTCACGCTTGGCGAGTTTCTCGTAAGTTCCATCCTCCTTCATCTTGTCGATGGTGGACATCTTCTTGATGGCCTTGCGGATGGTAGGGAAGTTGGTAAGCATACCACCGGCCCAGCGCTCGGTGATGGATGGCATACCTACTGAAGCGGCTTTCTCCGAGATAATCTCCTTAGCCTGCTTCTTGGTAGCTACGAAGAGAATCTTGCGGCCTGACTTGGCCAGATCCTTCATTACTTCCGCAGCTTCGTCGATCTTTACGACTGTCTTGTGCAGGTCGATGATATGGATGCCTTTCTTCTGATCGAAGATGTAAGGTGCCATTTTAGGGTTCCACTTGCGGGCAAGATGTCCGAAGTGTGCGCCTGCATCAAGCAATTCTTGGAAATTTGTTCTTGACATAATTGTCTTTTCTTTTTAATTTTCTCTTTACTTCAATTCCCGGGTAGTGGCCGGGGCCAATCCCGAAAATTTTCCGCAGTGCGGCAACCTCCACAACGGGGATGGTTTAAAAACCGCAACCGTGCGATAAAACAGTAATAATAACTAACGTTTACTGAACTGGAAGCGTCTGCGTGCGCCTGGCTGACCAGGTTTCTTACGCTCAACCTCACGAGAATCGCGGGTGAGAAGGCCTGCGGCCTTAAGTGCAGAACGATATGCTTCCTTGTCAATCTCGCAGAGTGCGCGAGCGATGCCGAGGCGGACGGCTTCTGCCTGACCCTTG
>CAYMDZ010000173.1:0-3106 GCA_964389355.1 uncultured Muribaculaceae bacterium
ACCCTGTTCACGGCATCCAGCACATCCTGGATACGCTGCATCTTCAGCACCGAAGTGAAGATGATGGGAACGTCGGTGAACGGCGCTATGCGGTCGCGCAAAGTCTGCTCGTAGTTCTTCAGGGTGTTGTTGTCCTTGATGAACAGGTCCCATTTGTTGACCACGAGCACCACGCCTTTCCTGTTCTTCTTGATGAGGTTGAAGATGTTCATATCCTGGGCTTCCATCCCGGCGGTGGCGTCTATCATCAGGATGCACACGTCGCTGTGCTCGATGGCCCTGATGGAACGCATAACCGAATAGAACTCAAGGTCTTCGTGAACCTTGGCCTTGCGTCTGATGCCGGCGGTGTCCACCAGCATGAATTCGTGACCGAACTTGTTATAATATGTCTCTATCGAGTCCCTGGTAGTGCCTGCGACCGGAGTGACTATGTTCCTGTCCGTGCCGAGCAGAGCGTTCGTGATGGACGATTTGCCCACATTAGGACGGCCCACGATAGCGATGCGCGGAAGATTTTTGTACGGATCCTCCGTCTGCGTATCCTCAGGAAGAACCCTGCAGATCTCGTCCAGAAGATCGCCGGTGCCCGAACCGTTCGCGGCGGACACAGTCCAGATCTCCCCCAGGCCAAGCGAATAGAACTGATAGGCGTCGTACTGCTTCTCGGCGCTGTCCACCTTGTTCACGCAGAGCACGACAGGCTTCTTGCTGCGGCGGAGCACATCGGCTATCTCGGCGTCGTAATCGGTGACGCCGGTGGAAGCCTCGACCATAAAGAGCACCACGTCAGCCTCGTTAATGGCGATCTGCACCTGCTCGCGTATGGCGCTTTCGAACACGTCGTCGGAATTGGTGGTGTATCCTCCGGTATCCACTACCGAAAATTCGCGTCCGCACCATTCACAGCGGCCGTAATGGCGGTCCCTGGTGACACCGGAGATGTCATCGACAATCGCCTGTCTCATTCCGACAAGCCTGTTGAAAAGTGTAGATTTGCCCACGTTCGGACGCCCTACTATCGCTACTAAACTCATAACTGTTTTTTCCTGTTTTTATCCTGCAGCGTACATTCCCTGCACGCGTCGGACTTGTTTCCTTCACACTTTACGCCGTGAAGTTCGGCATCTTCATCCTTGAAGCAGCGTATGCCCATGCTGCGCATCTGCTCGTTCGAGCCCACGTCGAACTTGGGGAATTCTCCGTCCTTCCTGAACATGAAGACGAACATCCCCAAGACTCCTATTACCAGGACTATGGCCGCTGCGATGAATGTAGCCATTATCTGTCAAATCCCGGGCTGATAGCCTCGTAGTTGTAAACCTTGTGTATGATGGAGGCGAAGAGCGGTGCCAGGGAAACCACCTGTATCTTGGAATCTCCGGCAAGCTCCGGATGAGGAATGGTGTCGCTGATGTACACTTCCTGCAGCTTGCTCTCGTGTATGCGCTTTATGGCGTCGCCGCTCAGCACTCCGTGGGTGGCGCAGGCCCTTACTGAATTGGCACCCATAGCCATAAGCACGTCTGCGGCTTTGCACAGGGTTCCGGCGGTGTCGATCATATCGTCGATGATGACTATGTCACGTCCCTCCACTTCACCGATGGCGGTGATGCTGGCCACTACATTGGCCTTGGCCCTGGTCTTGTGGCAGATGATGGTAGGAACTCCGAGAGCGCTGGCGTAGGTATTGGCCTTCTTCGCTCCGCCCATGTCAGGTGCGGCGATGGAAAGGTTCTCGAGGTTCAGGCCCCTGATTATGGGCAGGAAGACCTGTTTGCTGTAGATGTGGTCCACAGGTATGTCGAAGAAGCCCTGGATCTGGTCGGCGTGGAGTTCGCAGGTCATGACCCTGTCGGCGCCGGCCGCGCGGAGAAGATTGGCCACCAGCTTGGCTCCGATAGCGACCCTCGGGCGGTCTTTCCTGTCCTGTCTGGCCCATCCGAAATACGGGATCACGGCGATGACCGAGTCTGCAGAGGCCCTCTTGGCCGCGTCTATGGTAAGAAGAAGCTCCATCAGATTGTCGGCAGGGGCGATGGTGGACTGCAGTATATATACGCTTGCACCTCTGACGCTGTCCTCGAACTGAGGCTGAAACTCTCCGTCGCTGAACTGCGTAACTGTCAGGGCACCAAGCTTCTGCTCAGTCTCGTCGCTGTTACGGATAAGATTCAATTCATCAATAACCCTGCTGGCAAAGTCTTTCGACGCCCTGCAGGCAAACAATTCCATCCTGTGGCTGTGTAACATAATTTTTTATAAAGTTTTTAAAATACCTTCCATGTACGAGAGGATCTCCTCCCTTCCACTACCTTTCTGCGATGAGCTGACGAACATCGGCGGGAGCTGCTCCCAGTCCTGCCCGAGAATCTGCGAATCCTTCGCTATCTGCCTTTCGAGAACGACAGGTCCTGTCTTGTCGGTCTTCGTGAAGATGATGGCGAACGGAATGCCGTGCTCTCCGAGAGAACGGATGAAATCCACGTCCAGGGTACCGATGTCGTGTCTGCTGTCCACAAGCACAAACAGACAGGCAAGTTCCCCGCTGCCGAGGATGTAGTCGTCAATCACCCGTCTGAGCTCATCCCTGCCGCGGCGGTCCATCTTCGCGTAGCCATAACCCGGAAGGTCAACCAGATACCAGCTGTCATTGATGAGGAAGTGATTGACAAGCTTGGTCTTGCCCGGAGTGGAAGACGTCATCGCAAGCTTGCTGTTGTTACAGAGCATATTTATAAGGCTGGACTTTCCCACGTTGCTGCGCCCTATAAATGCAAATTCCGGAAGACGCCGGGACGGTCTCTGAGAGAGTCGGGTGCTGCTTCCCTGGAATATTGCGCTCTTTATAATCACGTATTTTAACCTTGTTTTCTAACCGGCGCAAATATACGAAAAACTACGCATTTGCGGAAGTGGATTTCGGATAAAGAATCGTAAAGCAGGCGCCGCCCAGTTTGAAGCTGCGCGAATAGGATATGCTGGCCCCGCACCTCTCCAGGATGCTCTTGCAGATGGACAGGCCAAGTCCGCTTCCGCTGCTCTTCGTGGTGAATTTAGGGGTGAACAGCTTCTCGACGTTCGCCTCGTCCACGCCCGGGCCGTT
>CAYMDZ010000174.1:0-3098 GCA_964389355.1 uncultured Muribaculaceae bacterium
ATGGCCCGCACCGTCATATCGGCCGGCAGCATCCACGCGCCGCTTTTCACCTCCATCGAGATGCCCAGCGCCTGAATGACGATGGACAGCAGAACGAATATGATCACGCCCGCGATTCCGCCGGGCGTGAAGTTTATGGCGTCGAACAGAAGGTTGAACAGGTCTATCATCAGGCCCAGCAGGGCATTGGCCAATACCTGAAGAAGGTCGATAAGTTTGAATCTGCGTCCGAGGATGATGAGCTGGAACAGCACGCAGAGCATGAAGAACGAGGTGTTCGTGATGCCGAGCGGGATGCCCGTACGGGCGGAGATTGCATAGCCGGGAGCGTTGAGGACGGAGATGCCCAGATTGGCCTTGACGGAGAAGACGATGCCCAGGGCCACAAGGCACAGGCCGAGGGTGGCGAAGCTGTACCGGAAGAGGAGGTTTTTCGAATTCATATTGCAAAAATACGAAAGAATTCGTACATTTGCCCGCTTTTGTACGTCGAGTGTGCCCAGGCACCGGGGGCGTCGGGTTTAGTATTTATTGTTTAACCATTTAAATTATTGTTTTACCAGTTATGGCAGAAACAAACGAGACCGCTCGTCTTAACGCTTCCGTAGCTCCCGATCAGTTCGACTGGGAGGCATTCGAGGAAGGAACAGTTTACGGCGGTGAAGACAAAAAAGCCATCGAACAGGCTTACGACGCCACTCTCAAGAAAGTAGTTGAGAACGATGTCGTGGAAGGAGAAGTTACAGAGATCAACAAGCGCGAAGTCGTCGTATCCATCGGCGGCAAGAGCGAAGGCGTCATCAACGCTGTGGATTTCCGTTATAATCCTGACCTTAAGGTAGGTGACAAGGTAGAAGTATTTATCGAATCGGCTGAGGACAAGAAAGGCCAGCTCGTTCTTTCACACAGGAAGGCGCGCGCACTCAAGTCCTGGGACCGTGTCGTAGAGGCATTCGAGAAGGAAGAGATCGTCAAGGGTTACGTGAAGACACGTACGAAGGGCGGTATGATCGTGGATGTTTTCGGCATCGAGGCATTCCTTCCGGGCAGCCAGATCGACATCAAGCCTATCCGCGACTATGATCAGTTCGTCAACCAGACCATAGATTTCAAGATCGTGAAGATCAATCCTGATTTCCGCAACGTTGTAGTATCCCACAAGGCGCTTCTCGAGGCAGAGCAGGAGCAGAAGAGAGCTGAGCTTATCGGCAAGCTCGAGAAAGGCCAGGTTCTCGAAGGCGAGGTCAAGAACATCACCAACTACGGCGTATTCGTCGACCTCGGCGGTGTGGACGGTCTCATCCATATCACTGACCTCTCCTGGGGCCGCGTAAATCACCCTGAGGAGTTCGTACAGCTCGACCAGAAGATCAAGGTCGTCGTTCTCGACTTCAACGAGCAGCAGAAGAGAATCGCTCTCGGACTCAAGCAGCTTACCCCGCATCCTTGGGATACGCTCAATCCTGACCTCAAGGTCGGCGACAGAGTCAAGGGCAAGGTCATCCTTATCGCTGACTACGGCGCATTCGTGGAGATCGAGCCGGGCGTAGAGGGACTTGTACACGTGTCAGAGATGTCATGGAGCACACGTCTTCACTCAGCACAGGATTTCCTCAAGGTAGGTGACGAGGTAGAGGCTCAGGTTCTTACACTTGACCGCGAGGCACGCAAGATGTCACTTGGCATCAAGCAGCTCACCCCTAACCCTTGGGATGAGATCGAGACCAAATACCCTGTAGGCAGCAAGCACACCGCTACCGTACGCAACATCACAAGCTTCGGCGTATTCGCTCAGCTTGAGGACAGCGTAGAGGGACTCATCCACATCAGCGATCTGAGCTGGAACAAGATCAAGCATCCTTCAGAGCTCGTCTCTGTCGGTGACCCTATCGAGGTCGTCATCCTTGATTTCGACGAGGCCAACCACAGGCTCAGCCTCGGCCACAAGCAGCTCACCCCTAATCCTTGGGACGAGATCGAGAAGAAGTTCCCTGCAGGTACGCTCGTACAGGGCAAGGTGGCTTCCACCACAGACAAGGGTGCCAATATCGCCATCGAGGGGTCAGATGTTGAAGGATTCTGCTTCAACCGTGAACTCGTGAAGGAAGACGGCAAGCAGGCTGTAGCCGGCGAGGTTCTTCCGTTCAAGGTCGTTGAGCTCCGCCGCAGCACACACAGCGTGCTTCTGAGCCACCTGCGCACATACCAGGAGGTTAAGGAGAAGGCCGTTGCCGCTGAAGCTGAGAACACGAAGAAGGCCGTCAAGAAGGTCAATGCCAATGTAGAGAAGACCACTCTCGGTGACATCGACGCTCTCGCAGCCCTCAAGAGCAAACTCGAGAAAGGCGAATAATGAGCTTTACACTCCAGATACTGGGCACGGCTTCGGCCATGCCCATTTCTGACAAGAATTCAAGCGCCCAAGTACTTAACGTACGAGGGCGTTTGTTCTTGATAGACTGCGGGGAAGGGACCCAGCAGCGTTTCAGACAGCTTCATCTCTCATTTCTGAAGGTGGAGGCTGTCTTCATAAGCCATATCCACGGAGACCACATATTCGGCCTGTTCGGGCTGCTCTCCACTATGGCTATGTATAACCGCACCCAGACTCTGCACATATTCGGTCCGGAGTCCCTGCGCGGCATCATCCGCTTCTATCTGTCGTATTTCGGCGAGGGAAGCAACTATGAGATCGAATTTCACGAGGTGAAGGCGACTGGTCTCGATCCGGTATGGACGTCAAAGCACGTGCAGGTCAGCGCTTTCCCTCTCAAGCACAAGATAGACTGTTACGGCTACCGGTTCGACGAACTGCTCTCCGAGCGTGAACTCTCCAAGCATCCGGCCGCCAGCTATGCGTACTGTTCCGACACTATGCCTTTCGACGAACTTCCTGAATACGTGAAGGGCGTCGGCACGCTCTACCACGAGGCCACATATCCCGAAGCTTATGCCGACAAGGCCTCCAGATATTACCACAGCAGCACCCGGGGCGCGGCTCTGTGTGCGCAGAAGGCCGGTGCGGGGCGGCTCCTGATAGGGCATTATTCTTCCCGCGAGCGCGATCTCAAGGTGTACGAGAACGAGTGCCGGCAGTT
>CAYMDZ010000175.1:0-3052 GCA_964389355.1 uncultured Muribaculaceae bacterium
GCTCAGATCGACGGTGAAATCGCCTGTAATCTGGCGGTCGGCTGTCAGGGTAATATAGCCGCTATTTGATTTGAGGCCATAGACTTTGATGCCGAGCACTCCGCAGAGATGGCTGAATGAAGTGTGGGCCACGCCGTCATCGTCCACGTTTATCACGCCGTATGCAGGTGCATTGGCGCTGTTGCAGTAAGAAGTCGTTCCTGCAGCGAAGAAGTCGTGGTCGAGGTCGCTATAGGTATATGTGTCAGGCAGATGGTAGGTCAGTTTATCCCCGTCGAGCTTGTGGCTCTCGTTGTAGGGATACACAGCGTATGAGCCGATCGAGCCTGTGATCTGGCCCGAGAAACTTCCTGATGTCGTGTATTTGCCGTCGGTCAGCTCAAGCTTGGCGAAACTGCCGGCCCCGGATGTCGCTATGCCGATGGCATCGCCCGGCATCCAGTAGAAGTAACCCTTGGCATCAAATATGGCCTTGGTCTCTTCGCTGCCGGCAGCTGCGGCGTTAAGGGTGACGGTATGTCCGGCGAGGGTGTCGGACGGGTTCTCTTCTTTATTGCAGCTGCATACGAGCGCTGCTGCGGCGCATAAGGATGCGGTAATATACTTTCTAACCATAATCGTGAATCGGCTCTGCCGATAAAATCGGGCGCAAATATATTCCGGCTCAGACGATTATCCAAATTTTTCTGCTTCATTCCGGGTCGGACAGACTGACTAAAATGCTATCTTTGCAGCATCGTAACATTACAATTATGGCAGGAAAGAAATACGCATTGGGAATAGCCTTCGGTGGCGGCGGGTGCAAGGCCGCGGCGCATTGCGGTGCGCTCCAGGCCCTGAAGGAATACGGCATAAAGCCGGACGTGGTGTCCGGAACCAGCGCAGGGTCGCTTGTCGCGGCATTTTATTCGGCAGGTTTCGAGCCGGCTGCGATGATACGGATCTTCCTGAAAATGAACTTCTTCAAGGATGTCGTGGAGGTGTCCAAGCCGGGCGGCGGCCTGTTCGATTCCAAGCCGCTTCTGAAGATCATCACCTCGCAGATGCCTTGCGAGAACATCGAGGACCTCCCCATCCCCACCTACATAGTGGCCTCCGATATGGACCACGGTAAGGTGAAAGTCTTCTCGAAGGGCCGCCTGGCCCCGAGGCTCGTGGCTTCCTGCTCCATCCCGATAGTGTTCAAGCCAATGGTTATCAACGGCGTACACTACATCGACGGGGGAGTGTTCCAGAACCTTCCTGTGCCTGCCATCAGGCCAATGTGCGACAAGGTCATCGCCTTCAGCGTGCGCCGTCTGGAAGAGGAGCCGTACAAGAACACACTCCTGCACACCGCCACCAGGGCCTACAGTATGATGTTTATGTCGAACATCATCGATTCGTCCAAATTGGCCGACACATACATAGAACTCGACACCTCGGGCTGCGGAGTGTACGACATCTCGCGCATCAGCGAGCTCTTTTTCCGCGGTTACCGGGACGCCTGCACTGCGCTCGAAGCTGACGGATACACGCGCATAATGCCTCCGGAGGAGATAGACCTCCCTACGAAGGACGAGATGGTGACGGCCCGCAAGAAGGAAATCCTGTCGAAGGCGCACCTTGGCCCGATCGCGAAGGCCATAGTGGAAAAGCGTCTGGAAGAGGCGGAAGGGGATTAGCCAACGAGGTCGGAGACGTCCTCGCCACCCGCAGAGAGGGCCCTTATCTCGGTGGAGGACACGTTCACGAGCGGCAGATCGCAGAGGTGAATCCGGTAGTTCGGGTTCTCGCGAAGAAGCGCGTCCCGGTCCGCCTCCATATCGAAGCCCTGGCGCGGGTACACGTCCACCCCGTAGTTCAGCAGAATGTCTTTATAGTTGCGCCAGCGCGCGAAGCAGTTCAGGTTGTCGGCCCCGATGGCGAGGGTCAGTTGGCAGTCGGGATAGAGATTGCGCAGAATGCCGAGCGTGCGGAAAGTGTATTGCGGGGCACTGAGGCCGAACTCCACGTCGCACACTTCCACCCGGTCAAGCTCCGGATGGCGCGCCAGAACCTCGCGCACTTGAGAAAGCCTCTGGAGGGCGTTGCCGGCCTTCCCGCTGTCCTTGAACGGGTTCTGCGGGGACACGACGAGCAGCGTGCGGTCATAGGCGCCGTTCAGGTATGCCAATATGGCCAGATGCCCGATGTGCAGGGGGTCGAAGCTGCCGGAATAGACCGCTATCTGCATAGAAATGAGTCGATTTCGCGGTAGGTATGGTCGAGTGCCGCGCTCAGGTCGTCGTTCAGGATCTCGACGTCGAACTTGCCGCGTGCAAATGCTATCTCGCTTTCGGCCTTGGCAAGTCTGGTGCGGATGTCCTCCTCGCAGTCGGTCCCGCGGCCGCGAAGCCTCTGCTCGAGCACTTCCATACTTGGTGGAAGGATGAGAAACGAGCGCGCGCTGTCGCCGAAATACCTTTTCAGGTTATAGCCGCCCTTCACGTCCACGTCGAAGATAATGGTCTTCCCGTCGTTCCAGATGCGCTTCACTTCGGATTTGAGGGTGCCGTAGAAGCGGTCCTGATAGACCTCCTCGTGCTCCACGAAGGCGTCCTGCGCTATGAGTTCGCGGAACCTGTCGGCCTCTATGAAGTAATACTCCACGCCGTCCTTCTCGGTGCCGCGCGGCTTGCGTGAGGTGGCGCTTATGGAGAACTCGAATTCACCCGGATAATGTGCGAGAATGTTCCTTACTATCGTGCTCTTGCCCGCTCCCGACGGGGCGGAGAAAATGACTGTTTTTCCTTCCATAGTGCAAATATAGTCAAAGAAAGGTTTAAGTTCTTACTTGCGGAACCATGGGAGATGGAGATTTCGTTATTTTTGATTAAATTTGCGGCGCTAAATGAAAAATCGTTAATACTTATATTCATTATGGTATCATTTAAAGAACTTGGCCTTGTAAACACCCGCGAGATGTTCGCCAAGGCCGTTGCTGGCGGTTATGCCATCCCAGCATTCAATTTCAACAATATGGAGCAGCTCCAGGCCATCATCCAGGCTTCTGCCGAGACCAAGTCTCCGG
>CAYMDZ010000176.1:0-3048 GCA_964389355.1 uncultured Muribaculaceae bacterium
TGTTGAAAGTACAACTGTAGCCGGCGCTACTACGTATGCAGTGAAGGCTGTCAGCGGCAAGTATATTGGAAGATCGGAAAATAAGAACGGTCTCGATTCAAGTGATACGGCGCTTGCCCATACTTCGTTGACTGTTGATGAATCTGGTAATTTCATCGTGAAAACTTCTGCCGGTCCTACTTTGCAATATAATGCAACATCAGGGCAGACGAAATTCCGCTATTTCAAGACCACGACTCAGAAGCCTATCCAGCTTTACAAACTTGCTGAATAATTCGCTGAACTGAATATCCATCAAGAGCCCGGCCCCGCCGGGCTCTTTTTGTTTTTATCAAAAGGATTCGTATTTTTGTGTCGGAAATATTTGTTATAAAACCGACATTTTATATAAAAGATAATGTGCGAATCTATTGATGATAAGGTAATTGAATCTGTAAAAAAACGCGGGCGTGGTACTGTATTCTCATCTTCAGAGTATTCTCATCTCGGTGAACCGGATTCTGTACAGAAGGCTTTGAGCCGTCTTGTGGACAATGGGAAATTGTTGCATATATGTCACGGCATATATTGTTATCCCAAGGTGGATAAGGAACTTGGATTGGGGGTGCTGTATCCTTCATATGATGACATCGCCAATGCCATCGCCAGACGTGACAGAATAAGGATATTTCCAGGTGCCGCCTTGGCCCAGAATATCCTCGGCCTGTCGACACAGGTTCCGTTGAATTATGTGTATTTGACCGACGGGGCCGGCAGAAAGGTTATGGTTGATGACGGTAGGGGAATATTGTTCAAGCACGTATCGCCCAGGAAATTGGCATTCTCGGACAGACTGGCGATGCTTATTGCGACTGCGTTGAGGGAGATTGGCAGTGAAGATGTGACGGCAGAGCAATGTGATAGAATTAAAAGGATTTTGGTGGAAAATCATCCGCAGGTATTTTCGTCCGGTGACATGAGGTTGATGCCCCTGTGGATAAGAAAAATCGTGGAGTCGGCCTATGAATAGTTTTCTTGACTTAACTGACGGTCAGCGCAGGTTGGTGCTGGAACAATGCCGTAACCGTCTCGGCCTTCCGGAACAGGCGGTAGAGAAGGATATGTGGGTGACGGTAATATTACAGCTGCTGTTTGATTCGCAGTTGAAAGATAATATTATATTCAAGGGTGGTACGTCCCTCAGTAAGGTCGGTGGACTGATTGAACGCTTTTCCGAAGATATTGATCTGGCCGTAAATCCTGCCCTTTTCGGGTTGGAAGGTGATCCTACCAAAAGACAGCTCAAGAAACTTCGCAAGGCCTCTTCCCTGTTCGTCAAAGAACAGCTGATGTCTGTGTTGCAGAGTCAGATAGACAGATATGAACTTGGCAAATGGCTTAGCCTGTCGGTGGAGGAGGATGGAGAGGGTGACCGGACATATCCGGAACCGCGTCATTTGTATGTTTCGTACAAATCAGTGCTGCCGCTTACGCTTGATTATGTCAGACCTGTCGTCGTCCTGGAAACTGGGGCGCGTTCCCTGATGGAGCCGGTTGTAAGCCTCAGGCTTAAGTCTATAATAGAAGAGCAGATGCCGAATATCGGGACGGATATATGTCAGGTGGATGTGATTACTGCGTCGCCGGAAAAGACGTTCATTGAAAAAGTGTTTCTTCTGCACGAACTGTTTTCGGTTGAGAGGGAGACGTTGTATGCCGGGCGCAAATCACGTCATTTGTATGATCTTTCGATGATGATGGACAGGGATTTCGCGATGAAGGCGATCCGTGATGATGAGCTTTGGAATTCAGTCAGACATCACCGGGAAGTGTTTACATCTATGTTGGGCGTGGATTATAGTCAGGATATTCGTGATGATATCAAGCTGCTTCCGCCGGAAAAATTCCTTGATGACTGGAGGCTGGACTACAATCAGATGTTCGATGCGATGATATATGGGAAAAAGCCGACGTGGTCGGAGCTGTTGGAGCGAATCAGGGAACTTGAACGGAGATTCCGCGACAGGTGATTTGGCAATTCAGAAATTATCGCTATATTTGCGACCGCTCTCGAGAAGGGCGATATTACTAATTATTAATTTTTAAAACAGATTCACAATGGCTGTTAAAATTCGTCTTCAGCGCCACGGTAAGAAGAATTTCGCATTCTTCCACATTGTAGTGGCAGACACACGTGCTCCACGTGATGGTCGTTACATCGAGCAGATCGGCTCTTACAACCCTAACACTAACCCTGCTACCATCAATCTCGATTTCGAGAAGGCTCTCGCATGGGTCAAGGTAGGTGCTCAGCCAAGCCTCGTATGCCGCAGAATTCTCTCTTATGAGGGTGTCCTCCTTCGCAACCACCTCGACGGCGGTGTAGCCAAGGGCGCTCTTACACAGGAGGCTGCCGACAAGAAGTTCAACGACTGGAAGTCACAGCACGATGCCAAGGTAGAAGCCAAGGTAACAGGTCTTCGCAATGACGCCATCGCCAAGGCTAACGCTGCCAAGGCAGAGGAAGTAAAGGTTAATGAAGCTAGGGCAGAGGCTATCGCCAAGCGTGCAGCCGAGCTTGCAGCGGAAGCTGCAGCCAAGGAGGCTGAGGCAGCGGCTCAGGCTGAGGCTCCTGCAGAGGAAACTCCGGCAGAGGCTTAATGCTTCGTATAGCTAAAATTCTTAAATCTCACGGTGTCGATGGAGCGGTTCTCGTAAGCGCTCCCGAATTTGACCCGGCAGACTTTTCGGAACCGGTGCTCATCGTTTTTGATGGGCTTCCGGTTCCTTTCTTTATCGAAGAATCCAGCCCGCGCGGCGTAAACAGATATATAATCCGTCTCACCGACGTGTCCTGTCTGAAGGACGCCGAGGAGATGGTCGGCCGCGACATCTTCATCGAATCCGATGAATCGGGCGGGACTGATGACGGGTATGATTTTACCGGATGGAAGGTCTATGACAAGGGCACTCCGATAGGCGAGGTGAACGGAATGGAGCCTATCCCGGGGAATCTGTGCCTGTATGTGGGGGACATTATGATCCCGCTTCACGAAGATTTCATAGAAT
>CAYMDZ010000177.1:0-3046 GCA_964389355.1 uncultured Muribaculaceae bacterium
GTATCCGGAGTACTTCGTGAAGGTGTAGATATTGTCCGCCGACAGGTACACCTTAAGATTCTCCAGGTGCCTGGTCTTCGAAACTATCCTGCCCGGAACGGTGTAGGTAAGTCTGGCTGAAGAGAACCTCAGATAGGATGCGTCTTCCACGAAGGCAGATGACACCATGTTCTTCGGGATCTGCGCGTAATATCTTGAGGACTGGTTGTCCACGGTCCATCTTCTGTTCCAGCAAGCCGTCTGGTTCGAACCGTCGCCGCTGTAGAATGCGATGGCGGCGTAATTGGCATTGTAGAGGTCATTGCCCAGCGAATACTGGAATCCGAGGTAGAGGTTGAACGACTTCCAGTTGAGGGTGGTCGAGAACGCGCCGTAGTACTTCGGAAGAAAGTTTCCTATCACCTCGCGGTCGTTGTCGTCGATCTTGCCGTCGCCGTTCCTGTCCCAGAGCTTGAGGGATCCCGGCTGCTCGCCCACACCCTGGCTCGGAACGCCGTCCTTGAGCGAGTAGATGTAGGTTCCCGGCTTCGAAGTGCTCTCGGTGACGGTGAACTCGTCGAGCTGATACAGGCCAATGGCCCTGTAACCGTAGATCTCGCCTACCGAACCGCCCTCCTCCAGGATAACGGCCTGCTGCCCGCCCAGACAGGTGATTCCGAGATAGATCGGAGCGCCGTTCTGGCCAAGTTTGAGGATCTTGGAGTTGTTGTGCGAGATATTGGCATTCATGGTCCACTGAAAATCGCGGGTGTCTATGATGGTGGCGTTCATCGACAGCTCTATACCGGTGTTCCGGATGCTTCCGATATTCTGCCAGGCCTTGGTGTAACCGGAGATGTTGAGCACCGGAGCCTCGAGAAGCAGGTCGCGGGTGGTCTTGTTGTAGAGGTCCATATCGATGTGGAGCCTCTCGTCCAGCACGCCGAACTCGAGTCCGAGGTTGTATTCGAGGGTCTTCTCCCAGGTAAGGTTTTCATTGGCCAGGGTCACAGGCGACTGACCTATGCTGATGCCCGTGCCGAAGGCCGTGGAAGTGGTGTAAAGCTGTGCGTACGAGCCTGATGTAGGCACATTCGAGTTGCCGACCTCGCCGAGCGAAGCGCGGAGCTTGAGCGTGCTGATGGAGTCGTTGTACTTGAGGAACTCCTCCTGCTTGGCATTCCAGGCGAAGGCTCCTGAGAAGAACGAACCCCATTTGTTCTTGAGGAAGGCCGATGTGCCGTCACGGCGGAAGGTGAATGTGCCGATGTAGCGGTCATCGTAAGCGTAGTTGCCGCGGAAGATGAACGAGAGCATTGAGCTCTTGCTGGTGTTCGAATAGGAGTGGAAGTCCTTCGCGAGCGAAAGGTTGTTGTAGCCGAGGGATTCGTTGCTGAAGGACGAAGCCTCCGTGGCGTTGTAGTAATATCTGGAACCCTGCTCGGTCACACCGGCCATAAGGTTGACCCTGTGGACGTCGTTGAAGGTCGGCGACCAGGTGAGGGTATTCTCGTTGATCCATCCGAAGCTGGACACATTGGCCATAATGGCCTGTCCGTTATACAGATAGCCGCGCGGAGTGGTGGTCGGATAGAACTGCTTGTCGGCCATCGCGTAGTCGTCGAACCCGGCAGTCACCTTAAGGGTGAGGTCGTCGAGGATGTCGTACTGCGCATAGGAGTTCGCGATGGTGCGGCTGAGTATCTTCTTCATCTTTATGTCGTTGGCCATCGTGACAGGGTTCTGCTTGTTGCCTTCGTTGTAGGCGTTGATCATGTACTGCTCCACCCCGGCCCTGCGGAAAAGGGTCTGGGTCTCGGTGTCGGTCAGGTCGAACGGCTGGGTGAGCAGCGCGCTCATTATGGTTCCGACCGCAGTTCCGTCGCCGCCCGAGGTAGGCACGCCGTCATCGACGATGCGGCTGTAGTTGATGTCCACGCCGACCTTGAACCTGTCGGTGAACTTGTGGTCGATGTTGGCCTTGGCCGTAAGCTTCTGCCAATTGGTGCAGATGACGATGGACTCGTTCTGCATATATGAGGCGCTGACCAGGAAATTGGTCTTGTCGTTGGAGTTCTGAATCGAGAGGTTGTGGTTCTGGATGAAACCGGTGCGGTATATCTGGTCCTGCCAGTCTATGCTCCTGATTCTGTCATAGTCGAAGTTGCGAAGGTTCCCCGCCGCATCGCTGAAGAGCAGATACGAAGGGTTGAGGGTGTTCATCAATGACGCATAACCCTTGAAATCAAGCATATCGTAGGTGTGCGGGATGTTCTGCACGCTCGCGTAGCCGTTATACTGTATGCGTCCGGAAGACGCCTTGCCCTTCTTCGTGGTGATCATTATGACGCCGTTCGCACCGCGGTTACCGTAGATGGCAGTGGAAGATGCGTCCTTGAGGACCTCTATGCTGGCGATGTCCTCGGTGTTGATCATCGCGAGGGAACTCATCTGTGAATCGAGCCCCGACATACCCAGTCCGGATGAGGTGGAGACGTCTCCCAGAGGGAATCCGTCCACGACTATAAGCGGAGAAGTGGAACCGGACAGGGATGAGGCGCCGCGGATGAGCATCTTCGAAGCCGCGCCAGGCTGGCCGCTGGTGGAAGACACCATAAGACCTGCCACGCCGCCCTTCAGAGCGTCATCCACAGAGAAAAGCACCTGGTTTTTAAGATTGTCCGAACTGATGGACGCTACGGACCCTGTAAGGTCCTGACGGCGTGCCGTACCGTAGCCTATGACCACGGCGTTGGCCAGCATATCGGCGTCCGATTCGAGTACGAAATCGATGACGGATTTACCTGAAACGGCCTTTTCGCAATCCTGGTAGCCCAGGAATGCGGCTACCAGAATCACGTCTGAAGATTTTACGCTTATGCTGTATTTTCCGTCATCATCTGTTGTGGTCCCGTACTGCGTGCCCTTCTGGTACACATTGGCCCACGGAATAGGGTCTCCGTGACTGTCCGTCACCCGGCCGGTGACTGTCTGCTGTGCAAATGCATAGCTTCCGCTAATCACAAGAAGTGAAAGCAAGAAAAACAGGCGTTTCATTAGTTGCTGA
>CAYMDZ010000178.1:0-3005 GCA_964389355.1 uncultured Muribaculaceae bacterium
GACAAAGCACCTGGAGAACCTCAAGGTGTACCTGTCGGCGGACAATATCTACACCTTCACGAAGTACTCCGGATACGACCCTGAAGTGGGTATCAGCCAGAACAGCGCGTCGGCTATCCTGTCGCAGGGATTCGATTACGGCAACTTCCCTCACGCGAGAACCTTCACGCTCGGTGTAAACGTTTCATTCAGATAGGAGATAAAGGATTATGAAAGCTAAAAGAATTTTTGCCGCTCTCGTGTGCGCGTCTGCGCTTGCTTCCTGCAATTTCCTCGAGACCACCGTGGAGAGCAACATCACCACGAACAATTTCTTCAAGAATACCGCCGACTTCGATATGGCCCTTACGGGTGTGTACTATACCTTCACATCTGTCGAATGGGACGCGCAGCACCGCTACGGGGACTATTTCACCGGATTCATGTACTGGGGAAGGATAGGAACCGACGAAGCCTTCGTGTCATCCGGGAACAACGGTGAGGACCTCATCGGCAACTATACCTACACCCCGGAGAGCATCTTCGTGGAGAAGGTGTGGTTCATGCAGTATCTGGGCATCCAGCGTGCCAATGTCGTCATCGACCGCCTGAACGCCTACACCGGCAGCGAGGTGTCCGACGAGGACAGAAGCAGAATTCTGGGCGAGGCGCATTTCCTGCGCGCCTGGTTCTACTTCCAGCTCGCCCGCTATTACGGCGAAGTGCCGCTTGTGCTGACGGAAACCACCGACATATCCAAGCTCGACACGGAGAAGAAGCCTCTGAGCGAAGTCTATGCGCAGGTCATCTCAGATTATGAGATGGCGGAGGACCTCCTTCCTGTAACCAATACCGTGGGCCACGCCACCAAGTATGCCGCCACGGCCCTCAAGGCCAGGGCATACCTGCAGATGTCGGGCGAACCTCTCAAGGACGCCACCGCCGCAGCCAAGGCTGCCGAGGCCTGCAAGACCGTGATAGACAGCGGTAAATACGCCCTGGTGGAGGATTATTTCTCCCAGTTCGACGGCAAGCACGAGCATAACAGCGAATATATCTTCGACGTGGAGTTCGACAACACCGTCAGCAATTCCCTTTACGGCGGTCAGGTCGGCACCATAGACGGAGTCCCTCACGAGCAGAACGCCTACTGGGCACAGGTCCGTACCTACAAGGAGATGTATGACAAGTTCGACGAGAACGACCTTCGTCGCGGAGCCGTGAACAACGGCGGCCACATCGCCGTGAACAAGAGCGGCAAGGCCGAAATGGTTATGGGCGACCCTGACTACGAAGGCAATTACTGGGTGTACAAGTTCCGTCATCCCATAGACAAGTCAGAGCGCGGCGACACCTGGGCCAACTGGTGCAACAACATCAATTTCCCTATCATCCGCTATGCCGACGTGCTTCTGATGTATGCCGAGGCCGAGAACCGTGCCTATGGCGCTCCTACTGCGGAATCTCTGGAATGTGTGAACCAGGTACGCCGCCGCGGTTACGGCAAGGACATCTTCACCCCTGACTCCGGCGTGGATCTTCCTATGTCATCGGGCACAGCCTTTGACGAGGTTATCCTTAAGGAAAGAAGCCTGGAGCTCTGCTTCGAGGGCCACAGATGGGCTGACCTCGTGCGTTTCGGCAAACTGCAGGAGGCCTTCCGGTCAGTGGGAAACGACGACAAGTTCAAGCCTTACTATGACGTGGTCCGTGAAAACTGCAAGGAAAAGCACAGCATTTTCCCTATCCCACAGTCAGTAATAGACGCTTCCAACGGCGCCATAACCCAGAATCCATTATGGAAATAAAGATGAACATACTCGCCCTTGCATTTCTGGTGCTTGCGGGAACTTCCTGCAGCAGGGAATGGGTGCCTACACCTGACCCGGACACCTGCAAGTGGCACAATCAGACGGCCGAACCCGACTCCGAGCCGGATCCGGAACATGAGGATACCTATACCGAGATCGAAGGTGCCGGCTGCGCGATCGGACAGACTAAGACAGTCGAGCAGGGCAGTGACGTGTTTATGAAGGGCTATTGGCCTGACGGAAAGATAGTTCCCGTGAAGAAGGGAGATCAGTGGCAGCTCTTCTGGGCTGAGGCCACCGACGCCCTTACCGTGGGCGACACTCCGTATCCGGAGGATCAGATTGGCAAGCTTACAGCTGACAGCAAGGTCTGGGGCAAGGAGTTCGTGCGCATCGACGGCTTCAATGACGGCGGTTCGTGGTTCATCGGCATCTTCCCTTTGGACGAGGCCGGCCATTATGGGGGCTTTTTCCACGCGGAGAGCCACTGGGATGCCAGCGGAACCGCGCACAAGTCCATCGGCGTGGCATATTCTGACGATTACGGCGCTACCTGGCGCGACCCTCAGCACA
This sequence comes from uncultured Muribaculaceae bacterium, assembly GCA_964389355.1. Taxonomy (GTDB): domain Bacteria; phylum Bacteroidota; class Bacteroidia; order Bacteroidales; family UBA932; genus Cryptobacteroides. The sequence continues at coordinate 2,364 of CAYMDZ010000178.1, forward strand.
TCATCACCGACCCGACGGCCAAGCCTGAAAGCCCTGACTGGACCGGACTCGGCGACGGCTGCGTGGTATGGGATTCTGCCAATTCGCGCTACATCTGTTATTATCAGGCAAAAGTTGATACGGGGGCCAATACCCTCTGCATGGCCGCTTCCAGCGATGTGAACGGCGCTCCGGGCACCTGGAAGAAATGGGACGGAAGCGACTTCACCATAGAGGCCTGCGACCCTTCCACCGGACTTGGCGGAGAGAATATAGCCATCGATAACCTTACCCTGGCCACCGGGGCCAATCCTTCAGTGATGTGGAATACTTACCTGGAGAAATGGGTGATGGTGTACGCCAGCTGGACCAAGAGGGTGTTCATCACTTACAGCGAGGACGGTACGCACTGGACCTCGCCGAAGAGGATTCTCGGGTCAGGCTCTACGCCAGCCTGGTATCCTAACCTGATAGGTGAAAACGGAGACCTCACGGGAGGCGAGACAGTGAAGATCTACTGGTCACACAACCAGGACGATCTGGGTGTGCGTGAACTCGCATACTGTAACATTAAATTTATAAAAGACTGATGATAAGAAATATACTTAAAACTGCAGGCCTTCTGGCCGCAGGTGCTCTGATGTTTGCCGGATGCTCTTCAGC
>CAYMDZ010000179.1:0-2961 GCA_964389355.1 uncultured Muribaculaceae bacterium
TTCCTCCTCCCAGGAATTCCCGCAGAAGTGAGGTAGGCGGTATCTCCTTGTCTGATATGGCCGTGAAGTAATGTATGAACTTCAGCAGGCGGTGCGCCTCTGAATATTCGGGACAGTTCTTCGGAATGGTCCGCAGAATGGTGTCCGCGTGGTTCCTCAGCACGGCAAACTCGACCAGATAGGCCGAATTGAACATCACGTCGGCATTCTCCTGATACGGATAAATCCATTTCTCCTCAGCTTCAAGTACGTTAGGCCACTGCTTTATGGTCTCTATCGCCGAGAACGCACCCTTGTTGTAGTCACGCACGATGCGCCGCAGAAGACGGTTGTCGGTAGGCGGGATGCAGTTGTGATTGTCCAGACTGATGCTGGTAAGAGTGGATATGAAGATGCGGAATTTGCAGCCGTCCTCTATCTGGTCGGTGAGCTTCGGGTTCAGGGCGTGAATGCCTTCGAGAAGGATCACGCAGCCTTCGCGCATACGGAGTTTCTTGCCGTTGTATTCCCGCTTTCCCGTCTTGAAGTTGTAGGTAGGCACTTCCACCTCGTCACCGGCGAGCAACTTTACCAGGTCGGCCTGAAGGGCATCGTGGTCCACGGTGTCGAAATTGTCGAAATCATATTGGCCGTTCGGAAGGAGAGGCGTGTCCACCCTGTTCACGAAATAGTCGTCGGTGGAGAAGGATATCGGGGTGAGGCCGCAGGCGCGAAGCTGCACGCTGAGCCTCTTGCAGACAGTGGTTTTACCTGAACTGCTTGGCCCGGTGATAAGTATCAGGCGCACTTTCTCGGGGCTGTAATAGCGCTTTTCTATCTCTTCGGCGATCTTGACTATCTTCTTCTCCTGAAGGGCTTCGGCCACCTGTATGAGTTCGCTTCCAAGTCCTTTCCTGATGCGGTGGTTCACGTCGCCCACGGTGTTCAGCCTGGTAATGATGGTCCAGCGGAGGTTCTCGTTGAACATCTCGTAGGTCTTGGGCTGGGGCCAGAACGGGGCCAGGACCGTAGGGTCGTGCTTGTCCGGAACTCGCAGAAGCACTCCGTCGTAGCATCTCATTATATCCCAGACCTTAAGGTATCCGGCGCGCGGAAGGAGTCGTCCGTAATAATAGTCCGGCGTGTCTCCCAGAAGATAATAGTCGGTATAGACATCTTCGCTGGTGTCCAGCAGACGGACCTTGTCTATGTAGCCGAGGTCTCGGAACATCTTGATGGCCTGACCTATCTGCACTTCCCTGCGGTGGAACGCCACATCGTCATCGACTATCTTCTGCATCGCCGCCTTGAGAGCCTGCACGTCGTCGTCATCGAGCGGAGTGTCATCCTTCTTGCGGATGTTGCAGTAGAATCCTCCGGAGATAGGATGCTCCAGGTAGGTTCTGCAGCCCTTGAAGGTCTCGTGCGCCGCCTTGAACAGAAGGAACCACAGGGACCTGACATACACCCTCATAGCGCAGGGGCTGGTGGCGTCCAGAAATTCTATGTCACGGTTATTGTACACGCGGAACCTCAGTCCCTGGGACACGTTGTTGACCTTGGCCGAGATGATCGGATAAGGCTGTTCAAACTCAAAGAACGGAAGCATTTCGAGTAACGTAGTACCCTCCTGGAAATCCTTGTAGGTTCCGGTATTTTTACAATAAACAGTAATCATGGTTATATAATATTCAATTTAGACTTGAGGCGCAGGACCCTGAGCACCTTGCGGTCAAGCTCTTCCTCGGAAAATTCGCCGCTTTCGACCTTCTCCGTTATGGCGTCGATGATCGCGTGCACGCTGCAGGCTCCCAGGAGCAGGTCTGCCCCGGCCTCGTACGCGGCCACGCTCGCCGCAACGTCATCCCCGTCGAACATATTCAGAAGGCCCTTCATCATAAGGCCGTCGGTGATTATGACTCCCTTGTATTTAAGGTCATTTCTAAGCAGGTCGTAGCAGGGCTTGGATATGCTGGAAGGAACTCCGGACGGATCGATGGCCGGCACGTTTATGTGCCCCATCATCACCAGATCGACGTGTTCCCTTATAAGCCTTCTGAAAGGCGCTAATTCCACCTTTTCGAGACGGTCCATATCGTGGGCCACGGTAGGAAGGGCCTTGTGGCTGTCCACCGAAGTGTCGCCGTGGCCCGGGAAATGCTTGGCACAGGCGCCGATCCCAGCCTTGTGAAGACCCTTGGCATAGGCTGACGCATAATCACACACCGTCTTCACATCGTCCCCGAACGCACGGAACCCGATCACAGGATTGTCCGGATTCGTGTTCACATCCGCCACCGGCGCGAGGTTTATGGCGATGCCGAGCGTATCCAGTTCCAGGCCAATCTTATAGCCCACCTCCCGGGCCTCTTCCGCGCTGGTGATCTCGCTGGCATACGGGAGTCTGGCATAGTCCTCCCTCAGACGCATCTGCGCACCCCACTCGGCGTCTATGCAGGTGAGGAGCGGATATTTGCTGGCGGCCTTGAGTTTCGGGATAAGAGTATCCACTTCGGCACGGCTGCTCACCATAACGATGACGCCGCCTATGTGGTCATTTATGACTAAGGAATCTATCTCCGGATCGTAGTGGTGCGCCACGAGAAGCTGCGCCACCTTGTCTCTGACGGTCATCCCCTGCATCAGGGCCAGTGAAGGGTCTTTGCTGCAGGAGCCAAGAAGCAAAATTGAAATGGTTAAGAGGAGTACAGATTTTTTCATTTCGGATTTTGCACACAAAGATAACTATTTTTTCCAATTATGGATGATACCTGCGGCAGTCCTATATTCTGTTCCTTATCGCCCACACATTACGATTCATAAAGTGGCGGCTGATATGGCGGTACATAAACGCTTTTACGGAAGACATTTCCTGGTGGTGCACCTTAAGGAGTGTGTCCGGATCGGGATAGATTCCGAAATCCTGCGTGATGCCCTCGCTCTGGATGTAGGTGTTGCCTCCGTCAAAATCGACTGACGGAT
>CAYMDZ010000180.1:0-2939 GCA_964389355.1 uncultured Muribaculaceae bacterium
GCCACGCGGCTTCTAGCGTTCTCGTTCCAACGGAGTTTCTGGAGCGCGTCCTCGAGGGCCGTATGCACGGCTTCAGGATAGTCTCCGCCGCCTGACGCCCTCTGTTTGCCGACATAGTCCGCAGTCTCCTCCGGGTCGGTGGTGAAGTCCTGATGCTTGGTTATGTAATCGTCCCCCTCGTCCCTGTAGAACAGGGCTGCGCTTCTTATGGTCATCTCGCGGGCATATTCCGAAGCCCTCTCCAGGATGTCCACCAGGTCGGATTTGAGGAAATCTATCTCATCGGACATCGAGCCGGTGGCGTCCACTATGAACGCTACATCCACTGACTGGTCCGGGGTTCCGGCGCCGCTGACCGTTATTTCGTTAAGTTTGAGCTCTTCATCCTGGTGGTGGGTGAATTGCAGGTCGCCTTCGTATTTCACTCCCTCAACGGTGAGTTCCGCTCCGGTCAGGCCGTCCGCCTTCGTGTCCGTGAACAGGCCCGCCCAGCAATTGGCATAACCCCTGTTGTCCGTGCGCGCGTCCCAGGTCCAATCGCCCAGGGTGAGCTGCACCCTCGCACCGGCCACCGCCGCTCCCTTTTCATCCGTTATTCTGAGGGCCAATCTGTTATCTGTGCTGTAACCCCAGTATGAGCAGTGGTCCCTGTATTCGCTGTTTTGCATCAGGGAGCACCAGTAGGGCCAATTGTCAAGGTCGTTCCATTCTGCTGCGGTAAGGACTCCGCTGGGAGCTTCGTCCTGACCGTCGCCGTTTCCGCTTTCACCTGCGCGGTCGCTGTAGATGCCGTCTCCCGTCTCGAACAGGTCGTACTGGGAGCACGCGCATAACGTGCAGAGAGCCAGCAGGAATGATATGTATTTTTTCATTTTTTTTATTTACAAGGACGCTATAAAGATGCAAAGGCCGGAAGAAAGGTTGCATACGGGAAATTTTTCGTACCTTCGTGTTCTATGGACATCGTGATTACATACGTCGACGGGAACGATCCCGTGTGGAGAAAAAGCTACAGCGAACATACCCGCATCCCAATTATGACCAAGCGTTTCCGCGACTGGGGCACGCTTCCGTACCTCTTCAGGGGCATAGAGAAGAACATGCCTTTCATAGAGAACGTCTTCCTGGTGGTGTCCGGCGATTCGCAGGTTCCCGCCTGGGTGAACAGGAACACCGTGAAGGTGGTCCGCCACGCTGATTTCGTTCCGGAGGAGTTCCTTCCTACCTTCAACTGCAATCCTCTGGAGATGTATCTTCACCGCATAGAGGGCCTGGACGAGCAGTTCCTGTATTTCAACGACGATATGTTCCCGGTGCTGCCCTGCAGCGCGGAGGATTTCTTCCGTGGCGACAGGTCCGTCATCCATTTTTCTTCCCATCTTCTGGTCGGCGGGAATATGTACAAGCAGATTTGCAGGAATTCGGACACATTGGCCCGGAAGGTCCTGGGGCTGAAGGCCAGCAGAAGGTTCGTCCGTCCGCAGCACATCTGTTCGCCTATGCAGAAGTCTCTCTGCGAGGAGCTGTTCCTGAAGGCGGAGAGCGAGGTCAGGTCTTCGATCACGATCACGCGCACGGCGGAGAACCTGAACCAGTATATGTATCTGGACTATATGTTCTACAAGGGACGGGTGCTGGACGAGAAGATCTCCAACAAGCACATTTCAGTGGCATTGGCCAGCCCTAAGGATGTGGCCGGCTTCATCCTGACCCCGACGCGCAAGCTGGTGTGCATCAACGATGTGCATCTCGGCGAGAAGCACTACGAGACCATGCGCGCCGCCATTCTGGATGCGTTCGAACGGAGATTCCCTGAAAAGAGCCGGTTCGAGCTCTAGAATTCCGAACGGATATTGTAGTGGTTTCTCTCGCTGGATGAGCGGGCTATCATCTCGCCCAGGAATCCCGCGAGGAAGAAAAGAACGCCTATCACTATGGCCAGAAGCGCCAGGAAGAACAGCGGCTGGTCGGTGACAGGCCTGTATGGAAGGCCCTTGCCCTGAGCCACGAGCTTGTCGGCTATGACCCAGATGGTCAGGATGAATCCTATCAGGAAGGTGAAGATGCCGCTGTAGCCGAAGAAATGCATAGGCTTTTTCCCGAAAGTGCTCAGGAACCACAGGCTCAGCAGGTCCAGGAATCCGTTCACGAAGCGGTTCATTCCGAACTTGCTCTTGCCGAATTTGCGCTTGGCGTGGCGGGTCGGTTTCTCGGTGATGCGGGTGAATCCTGCGTTCTTGGCCAGATATGGGATGTAGCGGTGCATCTCGCCGTACACTTCTATGTTTTTCACGACCTCCCGGCGGTATGCCTTGAGTCCGCAGTTCATATCGTGGAGTCTGATGCCGGTGATTCTGCGCGCGGTGGCGTTGTAGAGTTTCGACGGCAGGTTCTTCGTGAGGGCGTTGTCCTGGCGGTGCTGCTTCCAGCCTGACACTATGTCCCAGCCCTCCTCCTTTATCATACGGTACATCTCCGGCACTTCCTCCGGGAAATCCTGCAGATCGGCGTCCATCGTGACCACCACGTCGCCTTCGGCTTTCTTGAACCCGCTGTACAGGGCCGCCGATTTGCCGTAGTTCCTCCTGAAACGGATGCCGTGTATCGCTCCGTTCTTACGGGCCAGCTTCTCCACTTCCTCCCACGAGCCGTCCGTGGAGCCGTCATCGACCATTATCACTTCGTAGGACAGGCCGTGCCCGCTCAGAGCCTTGTCTATCCTTTCTGCCAATTCGGCCAGACTTTCGCGTTCGTTGAGAAGGGGAACGATTACAGAGATATCCATACTGACTATTCGTTAAACGGATCTGAAGGGGAGACTCTCGGGGCGAGGATGAGTGAAAGCACCCATCCGTAGAAGAGGCACCAGACGAACTGGCTGGCCATCACGACGGGAGCGAAGTTGGCTTCCGTCCACTGAAGGCTCTGGCGCGTGTTCT
>CAYMDZ010000181.1:0-2907 GCA_964389355.1 uncultured Muribaculaceae bacterium
TGTGCGCCCTTCTGGAATCCGGCCGTCCGGCCAGCGGGAAAAGGTTCCACAGCCCTCTGTGGACTCTGCACTTAAGTTCCGAGGGAATTCATTTCACACCGTTCAACGGCACCGAACCCTCTGACGAGTGCGTACTGGTGGATGGCGAAGGCACTTTCAACCTGGCCGGGCGCAGTTTTACCGTAAAGGCCGAACGGATAAGGGATTCGCTGAAGACCCCCGAGGGCGAGATCCTGGCAAGTCCGCGCGCACTGTCGTTCCCATTCCGGGTGCGCACCTGGAGGGAGGGCGACTGGATGCAGCCCATAGGGATGAAGGGGCGGAAGAAGATAAGCGACCTGTTCACGGATCTTCACATCCCGGCTTATCTTAAGGAGAGGGAGCTCGTTCTGGTCACGGACCCGGACGAGAGCGAAGTGCTGGCGCTTCTGTGCCGCAGGCCCTCAGAAAAAATCAAGGTCTGCCGTGAAGCAGACCCTGAGATACTTTCCATCAAGGAAATCACTACATCGAAATAGTCGGGATGAACGGAAGCGAGGCGAAGATCATCTCGTGGTTCCCGTTCTGCCATCTGTCCAGCCAGGTCTTGTAGTAATTGGTCCAGTTGCTGTAGACGGAGTAGTCGTTCACCGTGCCGCTGATGGCCTCTGTAATGGTCTCCATCAGAGTGAGTTCGCGAGGATATTCCACTATGTTCCAGTCACTGAGGTCGTCATCGCCTCCGCAGATGGCGGCGTAGCTGATGGCGTCCTTAAGACCTCCTATCTCGTCCACCAGGCCGATTCCTATGGCGTCGCGGCCGGTCCATACGCGGCCCTGGGCTATCTCATCCACCTGAGCGACAGACAGGCCTCGTCCTTCTGAGACAATTCCGAGGAAGGTGGTGTAGATGCTTTCTATGCTTCTCTGCATATAGGCAGTTTCTTCCGGAGTGAAAGGACGCGCCTGGTTGTACATATCGGAATGTTTGTTCGAAGACACGCTCTGGACGCCCACGTGAAGGGTCTCCTTGTAGAGTTTGGAGAAGTCAGGCACCATTCCGTACACTCCGATGGAGCCGGTAAGGGTGGTGGCGTTCGAATAGATCCTGTCGGCGCCGTTCGAGATCCAGTATCCGCCGGATGCGGCATAGTCGCCGTACGAAGCGATCAGAGGCTTGACTTCGCTCAGGCGGTCGAGCTCGTGGCGTATCTTCTCGGAAGCGACCACGCTTCCGCCGGGAGAATTCACGCGGAGCACTACGCTCTTTATGGTGCTGTCCCTGCGCACTGACTCTATTATGGAAGCGAAACGGTCTCCGTCCACGTTCTGAACGTCATATCCGTCCACTATGTTACCGTTGGCATAGATGACGGCGATCTTCTCGGACGCACGGAAGTTGTTCTTCGTGTGGGTATTGGCATACTCGGCAAAAGGAATGAACTGCACTGCGTCGAAGCTGTCCACCTGGGCCAGAACGGCGAGCTTGTTCTCGAGTTCGTAACGGTCGAGGAGTTCATCCACGAGTCCGGCTGACACGAAATCCGCCGGCAGGCAAAGGTCTAGGTTGTCGATGGAGGCATTGATCTCCGCTGCGCTCAGGCCGCGGCTCCGGGCCATCTCCTGCACGAAGGAATCCCACATGGAGTCCACCATCACCTGATTCTGGTGAAGGTTCTCGGGACTGGCTGAAGAACGGATGTACATCTCGCCGGCGGACTTGTATTTGCCGTGGCGGATGAGCTGCACGTTCACGCCTATCCTGTCAAGGGCGTCGCCGAGGAAAACCAGCCTGCCGGCTATGCCCAGGAACAGCGGGTTGCCGCCCTGGTAGGAGCCCATATAGACCTTGTCGGCCGCGCTGGCCAGATAGTACGACCCCGTGGTGGGGTTCTCCATATATGCTACCACAGGCTTGCCGCTGGCACGGAATGCCTGGAGCGCGTGGCGGAATTCGCTTATGGTGCCGGTGCCTATCGAGAGGCCGTCGGTCTTCAGATAGATGCACTTGACGCCCGGATCTTCAGCGGCTATCTCTATGGCGTTGATGGCCTTGAGAAGTCCCAGCGTGGTGCGGGTCTCCTTGGAAAAATTAAGTGTCTCTCCGCTCTGCTCGGCGAGGGTGATCTTCGACATGTCTATCTTCAGGATACCGGTCGAAGGGACGGCCGCCGTGTTCTGTCCCAGAGAGACGAAGCTGGCGAGAATGCCGAATCCGATAAGATTGACGATTATCAGTCCGAGGATTACGGCCAGGAGTGTTTTCAAAAAATTCTTCATCTGCCTAATATGTTTGTGCGACAAAAGTAGTAAATTTGTGGGATAAACAATAATGAATATGGTTCAAAAGCCCAGCATCCCGAAAGGCACGAGGGATTTCGGTCAGAAAGAGATGGCCGAACGCAATTATATCTTCAACACCATCAAAAGCGTATTCCACCTGTACGGATACTCCCAGATAGAGACTCCGGCTATGGAGAACCTGTCCACCCTGATGGGCAAATACGGCGAGGAAGGCGACAAGCTCCTGTTCCGCATTCTGAATTCGGGGGACGCGTTCGCCGACGTGGACAACACCAAGCCGCTCACCCCGCAGGTGTGCGAGAAGGGCCTGAGGTATGACCTCACGGTGCCGTTCGCGCGCTATGTGGTTCAGCATCAGAGCGAGATCTCGTTCCCGTTCAAGAGGTTCCAGATCCAGCCGGTGTGGCGTGCCGACCGCCCTCAGAAGGGCCGCTACCGCGAGTTCTACCAGTGCGACGTGGATGCCATCGGTTCCAAAAGCCAATTGTGCGAGCTGGAACTGGTCCAGATAGCGGACGAGGTGTTCCGCAGACTCGGCATCAACGTGGCGATAAAGATCAACAACCGCAAGGTGCTCAGCGGTCTGGCGGAGATATGCCAGGCGCCGGACAAGGTAGTGGACAT
>CAYMDZ010000182.1:0-2863 GCA_964389355.1 uncultured Muribaculaceae bacterium
CACCGGAAACCTCGCCGCTAGGATGACCCGCGAGGAGCTGAACGCGGCGTTCTCTCTTCTGATTCCGGGTCCTAAGATGATCTGGCAGTTCGAGGAGCTCGGGTACGACATCTCCATCGAATACAACGACCGCACGGGGGCCAAGCCTCTGCACTGGGATTATTATGAAGTGCCTGAGCGCAAGGCTCTGTACGACACCTATTCTGACCTTCTGGAGTTCCGCTTCTCCCATCCTGAATTTTTCAAAAGCACTGCCACCTACACGGCTCTGATGGGCTCCGGCTATTATCACAGGCATATAACGATAGATGACGGCACGGGCAGGGCATTCTATCTGGTGGGAAATTTCTATATCGCAGATGAGAATGTGGGTGTGACGTTCCCGTCAGGGGGTACCTGGAAAGATTACTTCTCCGGAGACGAGTACACGGTGGGGTCTGACGGAAAATACACCTTCAGCATCCCGGCGGGAGAATTCAAACTGCTAACCAATTTCTGATGAAAAAGTTCTTATTGTTTGTTGCGATATTTGCAATGGTCCTCGGCTGTACCAAAGAAGTAAAGCCGGGGATCGTTGTAGATCCCGAGACCGAGAATCCGGACGATTCCGGGAAAAAGCCTGATCCCGGGGACAAGGACGATCCGGATGATTCGGGTGATTCCGGTGATCAGGGCGACGGCGGATACACCGCCGAGGAAGGATTGGCATACATATTCAGCGGGAAGGACGTTCCGGAATTCCACGTGAGCGTGAGCCTTAGCGAATGGAACAGGCTTCTGAGCGAGTACGACAGGAATTCGAACACCGCGGAGAGCATCCACGCCGACGTGAGGTATGTCGGCAACGGAGACGAGATCTCGATATCCGACATTGGCCTTCGGCTCAGGGGGAACACTTCGCGCCGCCGTCCGGAGGGAAGCGGTGGTCAGAGCCACGCTGGTGACGGGGCCGATTGGCATCACTGCCATTATCAGCTGAACTTCACCAAGTACAACAAGGACACAGACCACGAGCTGCACGGCGTCAAGAAGCTGTATCTCAAGTGGTTTAAGGACGATCCGGCTTATGTGCGCGAGGTGTACTGCTTCGATCTGTTCCACAGGGCTGGCATCTGGACAGCTCCGTACAACGGCTATTGCCGGCTGTGGATGAAGGTGGAGGGCGATTCGAAGGAGACCTATCTGGGCGTGTACGGGATGAACGAGACCATTGACGGGCGTTATGCCAATGCGCGCGCTGACAAGTTCGGGGAGAAGAACGGGTTCCTGTGGAAATGCGTTTACGGAGCTTCGCTTTCTTCGACGGACGACGGCCTGTTCGGAGAGGACGGGTCGGACAGGACCTATGAGCTGAAGACCCAGAATGAGGATTATCAGCTGGCCAAGGCGCAGCTTCAGGATTTCATCAAGAAGGTGGCCGGGAAGGGCGACGAGAGCTTCCGCACCTGGATCACACAGGTGTGCGACGTGGATCTGCTGCTCAGGACCTACGCGGTGAATGTGGCCGTGGGAATGTGGGACGACTACTGGAAGAACAGGAACAACTTCTATATCTATTTCAATTCGAAGGACACCTACGAGTACCAGTTCTTCTTCATCCCTTACGATTACGACAACACTCTGGGCACTTCCAGCCTGGGTATGGATGCGGGAAGGCAGGACCCTCTGAACTGGGGCGACAACGGCAATCCTCTCATCTACAAGCTCCTCAGGCACGAGGAGTTCCGCAAGATCTACAAGGAGGCGCTCCTGTCCCTGGTGGATCCTTCCACGGGCGAGTTCTACTACCAGACTTCGATGAAGCGTATCCGCGGCTGGTACGACCAGATAAGGGATTATGTATCAAACGATACCGGAGAGGATATGAGCATAGAGGACAAGCCGGCTTCGTTCGGTAACCACTCCGAATACCGTCTGCTCGACGAGAACGACAACTACTTCAAGGTCAGGGCTGAAACCATCAACAAATACTGCAAATGAGAAATTCTGTACATATCGCGGTGCTCGCCGCCGCTTTTCTGAGTCTGGCCGCCTGCACCCGCAGGAGTCCCCACGCCGCCTGGACCTACGACAGCGTGGTCTATGAGATGAATGTGCGCCAATATACCCCTGAAGGGACATTCGCCGCAGCCGAAGGCCAGCTGGCCCGTCTGAAAAAGCTCGGGGTGGATGTAATCTGGCTGATGCCGATCTATCCGATAGGCGAACTCCAGCGCAAGGGAACGCTCGGCTCGTATTACGCCGTCAGGGACTACTGTGCGGTGAATCCGGAGTTCGGCACCATGGCGGACTTCGAGCATTTCCTGAAGGCCGCGAATGGGCAGGGCTTCCGCGTGATTCTGGACTGGGTGGCCAATCACACTTCGCCCGATGCAGTGTGGATAAACAGCGAGCCTGCGGACTGGTACGAGAGGGATTCGCTCGGCCGGACCATCGTGCAGTACGACTGGACTGACATCGCTGCGCTCAATTATGACAATCCTGCGGTCTGGGAGGCCCAGAAGGAGGCGATGCGTTTCTGGATAAAGAAAGGAATAGACGGGTTCCGCTGCGATATGGCCTGCGAGGTGCCGTTCGAGTTCTGGCAGAAGACCATCGCGGAGCTGCGCGCGGATTATCCTCAGATGTATATGCTGGCCGAGGGCGAGGATCCGCGGCTGCACGAGTCCGGCTTTGACGCATCTTATGCGTGGAGGCTGCATCATCTGCTCAATGACATAGCTCAGGGACGCAAGGGCGTTGACGACCTGCTGGATTACGTGAAGGAGGATGCGCAGCAGTATCCGCAGGAGGCTTTCCGTCTGATGTTCACTTCGAACCACGACGAGAATTCGTGGGCCGGGACAGAGTTCGAGAGGATGGG
>CAYMDZ010000183.1:0-2859 GCA_964389355.1 uncultured Muribaculaceae bacterium
GCGAAGATAATGCAGAGCCGCGGTATGGACGAGCAGGCCCTGAAGGGCGTGCTGAAGGTGATTCTCAGGCTCAACCCTTCGCCGGGCGGGGCCATCAGCGATTCGTACGAGGACGTGGCCGAGCAGATAGTGCCGGACTTCATTCTGAAGGACGACGGCGGGCACATCTCGTTCACGATGCCGCGCTTCAACATCCCGGAGGTGCGCATAAACAGGAGGTACGCCGACATGCTCGAGCAGGCCAGCGGCGGCACCGACCGTCAGCAGAAGGAGGCCGCGAGCTTCGTGAAGGGGAAACTGGATTCCGCCAAGTGGTTCATCGAGGCCCTGAAGCAGCGCCAGAACACTCTGAACAAGACTATGCAGGCCATAATCGACTTCCAGTATCCGTTCTTCGAGAGCGGCGACGAGGCCCGTCTCAAGCCCATGATCCTCGAGGATATTGCCAATGTTACGGGGTTCGATATCTCCACCATCTCCAGGGTGGTGAACAGCAAGTACATAGAGACTCCGTACAAGATATATCCACTCAAGTATTTCTTCTCCGAAGGCCTTATCAACCAGGCCGGAGAGGAGATCTCCACCCGCGAACTCAAGACCGTTCTCCAGCAGATAGTGGATGCCGAAGACAAACACAAGCCGCTCACGGATGAGCAGCTTGTGTGCGAACTTTCAAAGAAAGGTTATAACGTGGCCCGCAGAACCATAGCCAAATATCGTGACCAGCTTGGCATTCCGCTGGCCCGTCTGCGCAAGGAGCTCTAAAGCTTCGGACCGTAGCAGAGGTCGCCGGCGTCTCCGAGTCCCGGAACGATGTACGAGTGGCTGGTGAGTTCAGGATCTATCGCAGCTACCCACAGGGTGGTGTTCTCCGGAAGGACCTTCTTCAGATTTTCAATTGACTGCGCGCTTGCGAAAGGGCAGACCAGATGAAGCTTGGCAGGTACGCCGCCTTACTGGCAGAGCACTTCGTAGGCTACCTGTATGGATGAGCCTGTGGCGAGCATCGTGTCGGCGATGATGAGCACTTTGCCCGTAATCTCAGGGCAGGTGCAGTATTCTGTGTGGATATGGAAGGTGTTCTCGCTGTCGTATTTCCTGTATGCGGCCACGAAGGCGTTCTCGGCGTTGTCAAAGCAGCTCAGCACGCCGTTGTGCAGCGGAAGGCCGGCTCTCATTATGGTCGAAACGACCAGTTTGTCGCAAGGGACCTCGAGCTTGGCCACTCCGAGGGGAGTCACGACCTCGCGGGTCTCGCAGTGAAGGGTCTTGCTGATCTCATAACCGAAGATCTGGCCGAGTCTTTCAAGGTTTGTTCTGAATCTGAGACTGTCTTTCTGGATGTTTTTGTCTCTGAGCTGAGCGACAAAGGAGTTGAGAATGGAGCTCTTCTCACCAAGGTTGATTACTTCCATATTTAGATGTTTTTTTGAGTTGGCGCAAGTGTGATGTCAAATCAAAATGCAAAGATACATCGAAAAGAATTAGATTTCAAATGCATTTTTAATGGTATCCACCATATCCAGCTTCTCCCATCCGAAGAACTGAATACCGTCCTTCACATAAGGTTTGCGTCCCATATGGCCGTAAGCCGCCGTCGGTTCGTAGATCGGCGCCTTGAGCGAGAATCTCTCCACGATGGCCGCCGGCCTGAGGTCGAACAGTTCCCTGACCTTGTCCGCGATGAATGCGTCGGTCTGCTCCTGGCTGCCCCTGTCGATGTGCGCGCTGCCGTAGCTGTCGATGAACACGCTCACCGGCTCGGCCACTCCTATGGCGTATGCCAATTGGACCAGACATTCGTCCACTACCCCTGCGGCCACCAGGTTCTTCGCGATATGGCGCGCCGCGTAGGCCGCAGAACGGTCCACCTTCGAAGGATCCTTGCCTGAAAAGGCTCCGCCGCCGTGTGCGCCGCGTCCGCCGTAGGTGTCCACAATGATCTTCCTTCCCGTAAGGCCCGTGTCGCCCGCAGGGCCTCCGATCACGAATTTGCCCGTAGGGTTCACCAGAAGATTGTAATGGTCGTCGAACAGGGCCGCCGTCTGTGCCGGCAGGCTTGCGATGAGGCGCGGAATCACGATGCTGCGCACGTCGTTTTCTATGCGCTCGTGCATCTTCTCGTCAGTGTCGAACTCGTCGTGCTGGGTCGAGAGCACTATGGTGTGCACGCGCAGAGGCTTGTGCTTGGCAGAGAACTGGACCGTAAACTGGCTCTTGGCATCCGGGCGGAGGTACGGCATGGGGCTGTCCGGCTCCCTGCGGATCTCGGAAAGTATGCGCAGGATGGCGTGGGACAGGTACAGGGCCAGCGGCATATATTCCTCGGTGTCCCTGCACGCGTATCCGAACATCATTCCCTGGTCGCCGGCGCCCTGCTCCTCGGGGTCCTCGCGTACCACTCCGCGGTTGATGTCCGCGCTCTGCTCGTGGATGGTGGAGATGATACCGCACGAGTCGGCGTCAAATCCGTATTCTGACTTTGTGTAACCTATGCGGCGTATGACCTTGCGGACGGTGTCCTGAATGTCCACGTACGCATCGTGTGAAAGCACTTCGCCGCCCACGACTACAAGACCTGACGTGCAGAAGGTCTCGCAGGCCACCTTGGCCTCCGGATCCTGTCGCAGGAATTCATCGAGTATGGCATCTGAAATCTGGTCGGCAACCTTGTCAGGGTGCCCTTCGGAGACGGACTCCGATGTAAAGAGGTAGTTCATCTTTTTAGCATTTTTTGTACGAGGTTGCAAGCAGTCAAATCTGTCCTCGTATGTTAAAGGGTTGCAAAGATAAGGCAAAGATTTGAATTTACCTAAATTAAATGACGCATTGAATATTGTATTTTATTCCTACCTTTGC
>CAYMDZ010000184.1:0-2840 GCA_964389355.1 uncultured Muribaculaceae bacterium
CGTATTTGAAATACTTGTATGAAGGTCCTCCCACATAAGCCCTCACCTCGCCGGTTCCCGGCTCTATCGCCATAAATGACGCCCTGAGGAATGATTTGCAGTACTTTATGGAGTCGTTCGGGGTCATCACCGTATCCACATAGCCCTTGTCGTTCCAGGCGAAGACACGCATCTTGACCGGCTTCTTGAACTGGTCGAGAATCTCCTTCTCGGACAGGCCTTCCTTACGGCCCACGCGATATCTCTCGCTCCATTTGCGGGCCTGCTTCATTATGGTGTTGTATGTGGAGGTGTCGATGTCGTTAGGATACGGCGGACGGCGGCGGTGTTTCAGTTCCCGGTTGAACACCGGCTGCAGGTTCTGGGAGAGCTGCTCCCTTACCGCCTCCTCGGCATATTTCTGCATCCTGGAGTTGATGGTGACATAGATCTTCAGACCGTCGCGGTCCAGGTTGTATTTTTCGCCGTTGGCCTTCGTGTGCTTGTTCAGCCACCCGTACAGCGGGTCCTGATTCCACCTCACGGTGTCGGCGGCGTACTCGTCCTCGTAGAGATACTGGCTCCTGCGCGGCTTCGAAGCGCTCATCTCGCGCCTTATCATATCCCTGAAATAAGGGGCCAGACCCGAATTGTGGTCCTGAACGGAATAGTTCAGCTCTATCGGGCTGTTCTGGGCCAATACCTTCTCGGCGTGCGTGATGTAACCGGCCTTCTCCATCTGCGAAATCACGAAATCGCGGCGCGTCTTGGCAGCCGTCGGGTTGAGGGTCGGATTGTAGCGTGTAGGCTTGTTGACCGCACCCACAAGCATCGCGGCCTCCTGAATGTTCAGTTCGGACGGTTCCTTTCCGAAGAAGGTCTCACTGGCGGCCTTGATGCCGTATGCCCCGCTTCCGTAGAAGATGGAATTCAGGTACATCGCCACTATCTCGTCCTTCGTGTAGTTCTTCTCAAGCTTTACCGCGGTAACCCACTCCTTCAGCTTTGTCCACACCAGGGAGACATACTTGGCCCCCGGAAAACCGGTGAAGGCCTCCTCGCGGGGATAGAGCGTCTTGGCCAGCTGCTGGGTGATGGTGCTTCCTCCGCCCTGGCTCGAATCCCTCATCAGGAAGGTCTTGACCAGGACACGGCCCAGACTCTTGAAGTCTATTCCGCTGTGATCGTAGAAGCGCACGTCCTCCGTGGCCACGGCAGCGTTTATGACGTTCGGGGAGATGTCCTCGTACGCCACATAGGTTCTGTTCTCTATATGGAAAGTACTGATAACCACCCCGTCAGATGATATGAGCCGGGTAGCCAGGTTATTGTTTGGATGCTCCAGTTCGGAGAAGGAAGGAATCTGCGCGAAATGAGCGACACAAAACACCAGCGAGAAGATTGCCACAAAGGGCAATGCGATTATAATCCAAAACCAGACGACTATTCTTTTTCGTGTACGCTGCTTCATAATAGCGGCAAAAATACTTAAATAATTTTGAAAAATCCTTTATTTGTGAAATCTTTGCAGTATGAATTTAGTAATAGTGGAGTCCCCACATAAAGCTGCCACAATCCAGAAGTTTCTGGGTAACGATTATAAAGTAGTATCATCAAAGGGTCACATCCGCGACCTGCAGGAAAACGAGCTCAGCGTAGACATCGAGCACGGTTTCGTTCCCAAATACATAATTCCTTCGGACAAGAAGAAAACCGTCAGCGAGCTGGCCGGACTGGCCAAAAAGGCCGATATGGTCTATCTCGCATCCGATGAGGACCGTGAAGGGGAAGCCATAGCATGGCACCTCCAGCAGACCCTCAAGCTGGACCCGGAGAAGACCCGGCGCATCACTTTCCACGAGATTACGAAAAACGCCATACTCGAAGCCCTGAAGAACCCGCGCAGCGTGGATATGAACCTCGTGGACGCACAGCAGGCCCGAAGAGTCCTGGACAGGCTCGTGGGATACGAACTGTCCCCGGTGCTCTGGAGAAAGATCAAGCGCGGACTTTCCGCAGGACGCGTGCAGAGCGTCGCCCTGAGACTGGTTACGGACAAGGAGCGCGAGGTCCTCGCCTTCGAGGCCAAGCCTTACTACAGAGTCGAAGCGGAATTCACCGTAGGGAAAAGCAAGATCAAGGGAACGCTTGAAGAAAAATTCCAGACCGAGGAAGAGGCCAGACAGTTCCTTCAGGACAGCGTCAGCGCGGTCTATACCATCACCTCCGCCGACAAGAAGGAGGGCAGCAGGTACCCGGTGGCACCTTTCACCACCTCCACCCTGCAGCAGGAAGCCGGCCGCAAACTGAGATTCCCGGTCAGTCTGACGATGAGACTAGCCCAGTCCCTATACGAGCACGGACTCATCACCTATATGCGTACCGACTCCACGAACCTCTCAAGCCTGGCGCTCGGCACCGCGAAGAAATTCATCATAGACAATTTCGGTGAGGAATATTCACATCCGCGCCAGTTCAAGACCCATTCCAAGGGCGCACAGGAAGCGCACGAGGCCATAAGACCGACATTCATAGAGAACACGCAGATAGAGGGCACCCCTCAGGAGCAGAAGCTCTACAACCTTATCTGGAGAAGAACCGTCGCCAGCCAGATGGCCGAAGCCAGACTGCTCAACACGAACGTCAAGGTCGGACTCGACAAACGGAGCGAACATTACCTCATCCAGTCCAGCGAGATCCTTTTCGACGGATTCCTCAAGCTCTATATGGAGGGGTCCGACGACCAGAACGACGACGAAAACTCCCCGAAGATTCTGCCTCCGATGAACCCGGGGGACATTCTCACCGCCCGGAAGGTGGATGCCGAATGCAAATTCACCCAGCCGCCTTACCGCTACTCC
>CAYMDZ010000185.1:0-2839 GCA_964389355.1 uncultured Muribaculaceae bacterium
TGATGTTGTTCTGGGCGAGGATGGCTGCAGGGCCGCCGATGGAGCCGAGGTAGAAACCGCCGTGCTTCTTGCAGGCATCGGTTACGACCTGGCTGCGGTTACCCTTCGCAAGCATTATGAGCGAACCGCCATGATCCTGGAATTCATCCACATACGGGTCCATACGGCCGGCTGTGGTAGGTCCGAGCGAACCGCAAGGCATCCCGGCAGGAGTCTTGGCAGGGCCGGCATAATATACAGGATGGTTCTTGAAATATTCAGGCATACCCTCGCCTGCGTCCAGACGTGCCTTGATCTTCGCGTGGGCGATGTCGCGGGCCACGATGATGGTTCCGGTAAGGCTCAGACGGGTGCTGACAGGATATTTGGTGAGGTCCGCAAGCACTTCCTTGATAGGCCTGTCGAGGTTGATCTTCACGGCGTCACCCTCGCCGGCATTGCGAAGTGACTCAGGGATAAGCTCATACGGCTTGTCGTCCATCTTTTCTATCCAAATGCCGTCGAAATTGATCTTCGCCTTGATGTTCCTGTCCGCAGAGCAGCTGACACCCAGGCCGATAGGACAGCTGGCGCCGTGACGCGGAAGCCTTACCACGCGGATGTCGTGTGCGAGATATTTGCCTCCGAACTGCGCTCCCAGGCCGATCTTCTGCGCCTCCTTGAGCAGCTCCTGCTCGAGAGCGGTGTCCCTGAACGCGCGTCCGGTCTCGTCGCCCGTGGTCGGAAGGCTGTCATAATAATGGGTGGATGCCAATTTGACCGTAAGCAGGTTCTTCTCGGCCGACGTACCTCCGATCACGAACGCGACGTGATATGGAGGGCAGGCCGCAGTGCCGAGCGAACGCATCTTCTCGACCAGGAACGGCACCAGAGTGCCCGGATTCTGAATCCTGGCCTTGGTCTCCTGATAGAGATAGGTCTTGTTGGCTGAACCGCCGCCCTTCGTCACGCAGAGGAAGCGATATTCATTGCCTTCCACGGACTCGATGTCTATCTGCGCAGGGAGGTTGCATTTGGTGTTGACCTCCTTGTACATATCCAGAGGGGCGTTCTGCGAATAGCGCAGATTCTCCTCAGTATAAGTCTTGTACACGCCAAGCGAGAGGGCCTCTTCGTCGCAGAATCCCGTCCACACGCCCTGACCTTTCTCACCGTGCACGATGGCCGTACCGGTATCCTGGCACAGAGGGAGCTTGCCCTTCGCTGCCACCTCGGCATTGCGCAGGAACGTGAGAGCCACGTACTTGTCGTTTTCCGAAGCCTCCGGGTCCGAGAGGATCCTGGCCACCTGCTCGTTATGGCTTCTGCGCAGCAGGAAGCTGACGTCGCGGAAAGCTGTATTGGCCAATACGGTAAGAGCCTCCCTGCTTACCTTGAGGATCTTGTGACCCTCGAAATCTCCTTCGCTTACAAGCGCCTCCGAACCGGGCACTTTGTAATATTCAGTCTGGTCCGGGCCAAGCTGAAACATAGGTGCATACTTGAATTCTGCCATAATATGTCAATTATTGTTGTTCATTAGATATTCTTTCATGAATGCGTTGATGTCGCCGTCGAGAACTCCCTGGGTATCAGCGGTTTCATAGCCGGTGCGGACGTCCTTGACCATCTTGTACGGGTGCAGCACGTAGGAGCGTATCTGCGAGCCCCACTCAATCTTCTTCTTCTGGCCCTCCAGCTCAGCCTGCTTCTCGCGGCGCTTCTGAAGTTCTATGTCATAGAGCCTGGACTTGAGGATGCGCAGGGCGTTCTGCCTGTTGTCCTGCTGGCTGCGGGTCTCGGTGTTCTCCACCATTATGCCCGTGGGGATATGCCTTACTCGCACGCCGGTCTCCACCTTGTTCACGTTCTGGCCACCGTGGCCGCCGGAACGGAAAGTATCCCATTCGATGTCGGAAGGATTGATCTCTATGTTGATGCTGTCGTCCACCAGCGGGTACACGAACACGGAGCTGAAAGTGGTCTGGCGCTTGCCCTGGGCATTGAACGGAGAGATTCTCACCAGACGGTGAACCCCGGATTCGGATTTCAGATATCCGTACGCATAATCTCCTTCAAAAGAGATGGTTGCGCTCTTGATTCCGACCTCGTCGCCTTCCAGATTCTCGGTGATGGTCATCTTGTAGCCGTTGCGCTCGCCCCATCTGAGGTACATGCGCATCAGCATCGCCGACCAGTCATTGGCCTCGGTGCCGCCGGCGCCGGAATTTATCGTGAGCACGGCGCCCAGATTGTCCCCTTCCGCGCCTAGCATATTCTTCATCTCCAGATCCTCGACCTGGGTGAGAGCCTGCTTATAAGCACTGTCCAGTTCGGCGCAGTCCTCTTCGGTGGCAAACTCCTGAAGCACATCCAGATCCTCCACTGCAGTGCGGGTCCTGTCATAGGAAGTGACCCAGGACTTCACGGAATTCAGCGACTTCATAAAGGCCTCCGCCTTCTTCGGGTCGTCCCAGAAGCCCGGAGCCTGACTCTGAGCCTCCTTTCCGGCCAATTCCTCCCTCTTCTCCTCTATGTGCAGACACTTGTTCAAAGCGTCCGTCCTGTTATGAAGTTCCTTTATCTGTTCTGCAGTAGTCATATCGCGCAAATTTAATCAAAATTATCGGTATATTTGTGCTGATATGGCGTGCATCGGTGTATTTGATTCCGGCAGCGGCGGACTCAGTGTCCTGAAGGAGATTCTTCGCCTGATTCCAGGCGAAAGGTTCATCTATTATTCGGACAACGCGCACTGCCCGTACGGGGAGAAAAGCCAGGAATACATCATCGGCCGCAGCCGCGCCGTCACCGAATATCTTCTGGGCGAAGGCGCGCAGATCATCGTAATTGCCTGCAA
>CAYMDZ010000186.1:0-2816 GCA_964389355.1 uncultured Muribaculaceae bacterium
ATGAACGTTATGCTTCAGGTTCAGCTTGAAGACCTCGTGAAAGCCCTCGCAGGAGACAACCAGGACCCTGAATTCCAGAAGGCCATGGCTCTCGCCAAGGAGAGAACCGTAACCGAGCACGGTGACTTCATCACCCTGTTCGAATCAGCCTGGAAGGAAGTCAGCGGAGGCAAGAGACTCGCACAGATATTCGGTACCTACGAGATGCGCGACCGCATCAAACCTGAAAGCACCGACGAGCAGGTCATCTCCATCATCAGGGAGGACGCAGACGCAGCCATCGCGAACTCATTCAACGTCCTGCGTAACCGTATAGACCGTTTCGGCGTGGCATCTCCATCCATCCAGAGACTTGGCAACACAGGCCGCATCCTCGTGGAGCTCCCTGGCGTAAAAGAGCCTGAGCGTGTGCGCAAGCTCCTCCAGGGCACCGCATCCCTCGAGTTCTGGACCACATTCGAGAACAGCGAGATCTATCCTTTCCTCGCAGAAGCTAACCAGACCCTCGCAGAACTGGAATCTACAGAAGAGGCCCCTGCCAAGACAGAAAGCAAGAGCGTGGTAGAGAACGAGCTCGCGGCACAGGATTCAAACGCCGAGCTTGAGAGCTACAAAAAAGCCAATCCTCTTTTCGCCGTCCTCCAGCCTTCACAGAGCCAGAGGGGCGCCTGCATCGGTTATGCCAATGCTTCCGACACCTCGAAGGTCAACGCTCTCCTGAAGAGCACAAAGGACCTCTTCCCTGCAGAATTCCGCCCTATGTGGTCGGTTAAGCCTGTCAGCGGACTCGGTGCGGACAACATCTTCGAACTCGTGGCCATCAAGGCTTCCTCACGTGACGGAAAGGCACCTCTGGACGGCAGCGCAGTTACTGACGCACGCGTTTCATACGCCACCCAGAACGGCGGTAACCCTACCGTATCGATGTCAATGAACGCCGAGGGCGCCAACACCTGGGCACGCCTTACGAAGGACAACATCGGCAAGCAAATCGCCATCGTACTCGACGGCACCGTATATTCTTACCCTGTAGTCAACACAGAGATCACCGGAGGCAACTCCGAGATCAGCGGCAACTTCGACATCGAAGAGGCTACCGACCTTACCAACGTGCTCAAGTCAGGTAAACTTCCTGCACCTGCCACCATCGTTCAGGAGCAGGTCGTAGGACCTTCACTCGGTGCGGAGTCCATCCGTTCAGGACTTATCTCATTCGTGATAGCCTTCCTGCTCGTGCTCATCTATATGATCCTGTTCTACCGCGGAGCCGGTGTCGCAGCCGACATAGCGCTTCTTACGAACGTGCTCTTCCTCTTCGGTACACTCGCAGCATTCGGAGCTACCCTTACCCTTCCTGGTATCGCAGGTCTTATCCTGACCCTGTGTATGGCGGTGGATGCCAATGTGATCATCTATGAACGTATCAAGGAGGAGCTCAAGGCCGGCAAAGGACTTGGCAAGGCAGTCGCTGACGGTTACAAGAACGCATATTCTGCCATCATCGACGGTCAGGTGACCACAATGCTTACCGGTATCGTACTCGCGATATTCGGTACAGGTCCTATCAAGGGCTTCGCCACCACCCTCATCATCGGTATCGTAACCTCTGTGATTACTTCCATCTTCGTGTCACGCCTCATCTTCGAGGCCAAACTCGCGAAGGGCAAGAACATCACCTTCGAGACCAAGCTCACGGCGAACTTCCTCAAGAACACCCACGTGGACTTCATCGGAGCGCGCAAATACTCTTACGCCATTTCTTCAGCACTTATCCTCATCTCCATCGGAAGCATCTGCTTCAAGGGATTCACCTATGGTGTTGACTTCACCGGCGGCCGTACCTATGTAGTACGCTTCGACAAACCGGTAGTGGCAGAGGACATCCGCGAAGCTACCCTGAACGTGTTCAACGCCGCTGCAGCCGCTGACGAGACCGTGAAGAACGCTTCCGTGGAAGTCAAGCAGTTCGGTGGAGACAGCCAGATGAAGATCACCACTTCATACAAGTACGAGAACGAATCCACAGAGGTGGACAAAGAAATCGAGGGTATGCTTTACACGGCCCTCCACGACTTCTTCGCAGAAGACCTTACGCTCGACCAGTTCACTTCCACCCTCGAGAATCCTAACGGTATCATCAGTTCCGACAAGGTGGGTGCTGCCATCGCAAACGACATCAAGCGCAACGCCATCATCTCCGTGATCATCGCGCTGCTCGTGATCTTCGCATATATCGCATGGCGCTTCAAGGGTTGGACCTGGGGTCTCGGCGGTGTGGTTTCACTTGCACACACGGCCATCATCCTCGTCGGCTTCTTCTCACTGTTCACCGGAATCCTTCCGTTCAACCTCGACGTTGACCAGACCTTCATCGCGGCCATACTGACCATCATCGGTTACGCCATCAACGATAACGTGGTCATCTTCGACCGTATCCGTGAGATGCTCTCGATCCACCCTAACGCAGACTTCAAGAGCACCGTCAACCAGGCTGTCAACGCTACCCTGACCCGTACGGTCAACACCTCAGTAAGTACCCTGCTCCCTATGCTTGCCATCGCAATCTGGGGCGGCGAGTCCATCAGAGGTCTGTCAGTTGCACTCTGCCTCGGTATCTGCATCGGTACATACGCTTCCATCATGATCGGTACCCCGATTATGACAGACTGTGCACTTGCTGCAGCGAAGAAGAAAGCTGCGAAGAAGTAATTCTTCCGCACATACATATAAAGGCCGGCTCCTGCGAGTCGGCCTTTGTTTTATATAAAAGAGGAAAAACTATCTGTCCAGAATGTAGCCCAGCCCCAGTTCCTTCA
>CAYMDZ010000187.1:0-2751 GCA_964389355.1 uncultured Muribaculaceae bacterium
CCCTCTCCATCTTCGGAGACCATCAGGACGTGATGGCCTGCCGCCAGACGGGATTTGCCATGCTCGCTTCCGGATCAGTCCAGGAGGCTCAGGACCTGGCAGCCGTAGCACACCTCTCCACCATTAAGAGCAGCATTCCATTCCTTCACTTCTTCGACGGATTCAGGACTTCGCACGAGATCCAGAAGATCGAACTTCTCGACGAGGAGGACCTCAAGGGACTCGTAAGCGAGAAATCTCTCCAGAAATTCCGCGACCGCGCCCTCAATCCTGAGGCTCCTGTAACCCGCGGTACCGCACAGAACGGAGATGTTTACTTCCAGGCCGTAGAGTCCAGGAATCAGGCTTACGAGGCAGTTCCGGACATCGTGGCACGCTATATGGGCGAGATCGGCGAGATCTCCGGAAGGCAGTACCGTCCGTTCGACTACTACGGAGCGCCTGACGCAGAGAACATCATCATCGCCATGGGCTCAGTTACCGAGACCATCTGCGAGACCATCGACTACCTCCGCGAGCGCGGACGCAAGTACGGTGTCATCTCAGTTCACCTCTACCGTCCGTTCAGCACCAAATACCTCCTCAAGGTTCTGCCTAAGAGCGTGAAGAAGATTGCAGTGCTCGACCGCACGAAGGAGCCGGGATCGCTCGGAGAGCCTCTCTACCTCGACGTGAAGGCAGTCTTCCAGGGACAGGCCAATGCTCCTGTCATCGTGGGCGGCCGCTACGGTCTGTCAAGCAAGGACACCACCCCTGCCCAGATCATCGCAGTTTACGACAACCTCGAGCAGAAGGAGCCTAAGAACGACTTCACCATCGGCATCGTCGACGACGTCACCTTCAAGAGCCTTCCTATCAAGAGCGAGGTCAGCATCGTGAAGCCGGGTACCACCGAATGCAAATTCTACGGTCTCGGATCAGACGGAACCGTGGGTGCCAACAAGAACACCATCAAGATCATCGGTTCACACACGGACCTTTACAGCCAGGCATACTTCGACTACGACTCGAAGAAATCAGGCGGATACACCTGCTCACACCTCCGTTTCGGCGAGAAGCCTATCCACGCACCATACCTTGTGAACACTCCTGACTTCGTGGCCTGCCACGTTCCTTCATATCTGGAGAAATACGACGTGCTCAAGGGCATCAAGGACGGCGGTTCATTCCTTCTCAACTCCCTCTGGGACGAGAAAGAGACCATCGAGAGGCTTCCTGACCACGTAAAGGCGGTGATCGGCCGCAAGCACATCAAGTTCTACATCATCAACGCCACCAAGATCGCGGCCGAGATAGGACTTGGCGGAAGGACGAACACCATCCTCCAGAGCGCATTCTTCAGAATCACGGGCATCATCCCTGTCGCCGACGCAGTTTCATATATGAAGGCTGCCGCCCTGAAGAGCTACGGCAAGAAGGGTGAGAACGTGGTCAACATGAACTACGCAGCCATCGACCGCGGCGGTGAGTTCCACACCGTGGAAGTGCCTGCCGAGTGGGCCAACATCTCTGCCAAGTTCGTCAACCACAACGCAGAGCGCCTCGCACCGGCCTTCGTCAAGGAGATCGCCGACAAGGTCAACTCCCAGGAGGGCGACTCGCTTCCTGTAAGCGCATTCCTTCCATATATGGACGGTACGATGCCTAACGGAACCGCAGCATACGAAAAGCGCGGCGTGGCAGTGAACGTGCCTGTATGGGACGCCACCAAGTGTATCCAGTGCAACAGCTGTGTATTCGTCTGCCCTCACGCAGCCATCCGTCCGTTCCTTCTCACCGAGCAGGAGGCACAGAACGCGCCTAAGGGACTCAAGTACGCTGACGGCAAGGCCAATCTCAAGGAATACAAGTACGCACTCTCAGTATCCGTTGCGGACTGTACCGGATGCGGTAACTGCGTGGACGTCTGCATGGCCAAGGAGAAGGCCCTCGTTATGGAGCCTTACGTGGACAACACCGCCGAGCAGGCCAATTTCGACTACCTCAACTCCAAGATCGGCTACAAGAAAGTGCTTGATCCTAAGTCAAATATGAAGAACGCACAGTTCGCTCAGCCACTCTTCGAGTACAGCGGCGCCTGCGCAGGATGCGGTGAGACCCCGTACATCAAGAACATCACCCAGCTCTTCGGTGACCATATGATGATCGCCAATGCCACAGGATGTTCTTCAATCTACGGAGCTTCATTCCCTGCAAGCCCTTACTGCACCGATGAGAAGGGTCACGGCCCGGCTTGGCAGAACTCCCTGTTCGAGGACTTCTGCGAATTCGGTCTCGGTATGAGACTCGGTTCAGAGCGCAAGCGCGAGACCATCGCCGGCCTTATGAAGAAGGGTCTGGAATGCGAGTGCTGCTCAGACGAGATCAAGGCTCTCTTCCAGCAGTGGCTTGACAACAAGTCCGACTACGCCGTAACACGCGAGATCTCCGACAAGCTCGTTCCTCTTATGGAGGCCTGCGGATGCGACACCTGCAAGAGCATCCTCGCTCTCAAGCAGTACATCGCCGCACGCAGCCAGTGGATCATCGGCGGTGACGGTGCTTCATACGACATCGGCTACGGCGGACTTGACCACGTGCTCGCATCAGGCGAGAATGTGAACATCCTCGTGCTCGACACCGAAGTTTACTCGAACACCGGCGGACAGTCTTCAAAGGCTACTCCGGCAGGCGCCATCGCCAAGTTCGCTGCCAGCGGCAAGAAGATCCGCAAGAAGGACCTCGGAATGATGGCGATGAGCTACGGCTATG
>CAYMDZ010000188.1:0-2746 GCA_964389355.1 uncultured Muribaculaceae bacterium
CGTGCGGTGGAGGGGAGCGGCATCGTGTATATGCGCAACCGTGCCAAGTGTGAGGAGGTGGCCTCCTTTCTGAAGGGTGCGGGGATCAGTGCGGATTACTATCACGCCGGGCTGGCGTCTTCGACCAGGAGCCTGCGGCAGGAGGAATGGAAGTCCTCAAAAACCCGCATAATGGTATGTACCAATGCTTTCGGTATGGGCATAGACAAGCCGGACGTCCGTTTCGTCGTGCATATGGATATCCCG
Organism: uncultured Muribaculaceae bacterium; assembly: GCA_964389355.1. GTDB lineage: Bacteria > Bacteroidota > Bacteroidia > Bacteroidales > UBA932 > Cryptobacteroides. The sequence continues at coordinate 247 of CAYMDZ010000188.1, forward strand.
GATTCGCCCGAGGCCTATTTCCAGGAGGCGGGCCGTGCGGGAAGGGACGGGAAGCGCTCCTATGCCGTGCTGCTGTATAACGGAAGGGACCTGACCAGGCTCGACCAGTTGCTTTCGCTCTCCTTCCCTTCGCTTGAATTCATCGAGGACATATACCATAAGGTTCACATTTTCTATGAGGTGCCTTATGAGCACGGGGAGGGCCGTGAACTGAAATTCAGTCTGGAGGAGTTCTGCGCCAGGTTCGGTCTTCAGCGCGCCGGGGTGCATTACGCTCTGGAGTATCTCGACAGGGCGGGGCATTTCATCTACAGCGAGGATGTGGACATTCCGACCAGAGTGAGGATAATTCCGGACAGGCAGTCCCTTTACGGGATAGAACTGCCGGACCCGCGTATGATATCTCTGCTGGAGGTGCTGATGCGGTGCTATACCGGGATATTCGCCTTCGCCGTGTCCATAGACGAGGAGGATGTGGCCCGCAGGATGGGCCTGGACGTGCCCGCGCTGCGAAAACTCCTCTACGAGATGTCCCTGGAGCACGTCATCAAGTACATTCCGTGCGACAGGAGCACCATTGTCGGACTCCGTCATTCGCGCCTGCGTCCGGGCAATCTCGACCTCAGGCCGGATTACTATAACCAGCTGAAGGCCAATGCCGAAGAGCGCGCTGCGAAGATGCGGGAATACTGCCTTCAGAGAGAGGTCTGCCGCTCGCGGTACCTTATAGAGTATTTCGGCGGGGATAATGTTAAAGACTGCGGCAGTTGCGATGTATGCCGCAGCCGCCGCAGTCAGTCAAGGTCTTTTCTGAAGAATTGGCTCGCCGGACATCCGGACTGGACCCGGGATGAGCTTCAGGCCCTGTTCGCCGATCCGGCCAATTCGCTTTCCGCCTCCGATATGGAGACGTTCAGGGACCTACTGGATTCCTAATTTCCTGAGCAGAGCCCCCACTTCAGGGTCATGGCCGCGGAATGCACGGAACATCTCCGCAGGCTCGACGGTGTTGCCGCGGCTGAGGATATTGGCACGGAAAGACTCGGACACTTCGGTGTTGAAGATGCCCTTTTCTTCGAAGAGGGAGAATGCGTCGGCTTCCAGCACTTCGCTCCATTTGTAGGAATAGTATCCGGCGGCGTACTGGCCAGTGAAGATGTGCGAGAACGAGGTGGAGATGCAGGTGCCCGGGACCTCAGGGAAGAGGGCCGTGCGGGCGAGCGCCCTGTTCTCGAACGCCACGATGTCTCCGCTGACCTGCTCGGAGCGGTCGTTCCACGCCATGTCGAGGATGCCGAAGTTAAGCTGGCGCACCTGGTAGTAGGCGGAGTGGTAGTTTTTGGTCTCTATAATCTTGTGTATCAGCTCGGAAGGTATCACCTCGCGGGTCTGGTAATGCTTGGCGAACCCTTCGAGGAACTCTTCCTCGTAGGCCCAGTTCTCCATTATCTGTGAAGGGAGCTCCACGAAGTCGGTGGACACGTTGGTCGTGGCCAGGCTCTCATAGCGGCCTTCGCTCAGCATCGCGTGCAGGCAGTGGCCGAACTCGTGAAGGAGGGTGCAGAGCTCGTCGTGGGTGATGAGGGCAGGAGCGTCGGCGGTAGGCTTGGTGAAATTGGTCACCATGCTTACGAACGGTCTGTGCTCCACGCCGTTCTCCCACTTGAGTCCCTGGAATTCAGTCATCCAGGCGCCGCCTCTCTTGGAAGCGCGCGGGAAGAAGTCGGCATAGAACAGCGCCATATGGCGGCCGGTGCGGTCCTTCACGTCATAGACTCTGACGTCCTTGTGGTATGCCGGAAGGTCGGGCCTTTCCTCGAACTGCAGTCCGTAGAGCCTGCCTGCCAATGAGAACACGGCGTTGATGCAGCTGTCCAGCTGGAAATAAGGCTTGAGCGCGTTCTCGTCGAAGTCATATTTCTCGTTTCTGTATTTCTCGCTCCAGTATGAGAAGTCCCAGGCCTGCAGGTCTTTGCCGCTGTAACCGTGGGCGTGCGCATAGTCGCTGATCTGCTTCACTTCCTTTTTCGCTGCAGGAAGGGAAGGGGTCAGAAGGGATTCCAGGAAGGAGTTAACTTCGGCCGGGGTCTTTATCATCCTTTCCTCCAGAACATAGTCGGCGTAGGTTTCGTACCCGAGAAGCCGGGCTATCTGGATGCGCAGGTTGGTGATTTCCAGTACGGTGGAGGTGTTGTCGTTCTCGCCGCCCAGGGCCTTGGAAGAATAGGCCAGGTACATCTGATGGCGCAGGTCGGCGTTGTCGGCGTAGCGCATGAACGGACCGTAAACCGGATATGACAGATCGAACGTCCAGCCCTGTTCGCCACGCTCGGCAGCGGTTTCGCTCGCCTGTGTGAGTACGTAGTCAGGAAGGCCTGAGAGCTGGTCCTTGTCCGTGACGTTCAGGGTATAGGCGTTCGTGGCGGCCAGAAGGTTCTTCGAGTAGCGAAGCTGGGCGAGGGAGAGCTTCTCCTGCAGGTCGCTGAAGGTCTTCTTGTCC
>CAYMDZ010000189.1:0-2728 GCA_964389355.1 uncultured Muribaculaceae bacterium
AGTCGGCAACACCGGAGTTGGTTATCCATGCCTTGCCGCCGTTGAGAATGTAGGAACCGTCGGCCTGCTTTACCGCAACAGACTTGATTCCCGCAGCATCCGAACCTGCACAGGCCTCGGTCAGACCAAACGCGAAAACCTTGCCTTCAGCTGCAAGAGGAAGATACTTTGCTTTCTGCTCATCCGAGCCGTGTACGAGAATCATGTCGGAGGCCAGCCAGTTTGCATCGAGGTAGAGCGCTATGCTCGCGCTTCCCTTTGCGAGCTCATTTACGACTATCTGGGAGGTAACAGCGTCTCCGCCGCCGCCACCGTACTGCTCGGGAAGATGAATTCCCATAAGACCGGTCTCAACGAGTTTTGCATGAACCTGTTCATAGACTTCCATATTGAATGTCATGGTGTCATCCATTGCCTTGTCTATCGGCTCGATTTCGTTCTTGGTAAAATCCCTTACCATGTCGCGGATCATAATCTGCTCTTCTGTGAATTGATACATCGTGCTTATCCTCCTTAATGAATTTGAAGTAATCATCTTGTTTCTTGCTCTTAGGTGGCTGTTATATAACAGCCTCGTCATTCTTGATTGTATTCGCTTTTTGCTATGTAACAGTTTCGCTGAAAACATATTTTGAATGAGATATTCTATCTCATTTCTGTGATGATTTTAACATTATGGATACAGTCAGTCAACACTTTTTTGATATTCAGAAATGTTTTCAGCAATTGTTACAATGTTATTTTATTGATAATAACAGTTTCTATCTGAAATTTGAGACAGATAATGCATAATCGTTTGAATTTGCATTATCTGTCAGTGAAACTGTTATATTACCGTCTTAAAATTTGCAGGAGTCTTTTTTAATTTTAACGGTTGCAATTGTGGCAGGATTAGTGTACTATAAAATAGATTAAACTGTACTATTATCCGGGGAGGGATTCTTATTTCTCTGAAAAACGACGCCGTTCTGTCCCATATCGAATCTCTCGCCGGCGGGACAAAGATTTCCGTGCGAGGTCTCTCGGCCGAGCTGAATGTAAGCGAGGGTACGGTTTATAAAGCTATCAAGGAAGCCGAAATGCGCGGACTTGTTATAACAAAGCCGAAATCCGGTACGTTTCGTGTAGAGGCTGAGAACGGCGGAGACATTGATCTGAGCTTGATGAATATTGTCTCTGCGCTCGGCACAAGCTGCGCTGCATGCAAGCGTTCAATGACGCGCAAAATAAAAAAACTGCTGCTCTGTGACAGCGATGAGGCGCAGCTGGAAAGCGAACTTGAATGCAACGACAGCACACAGACACTTTGCGTGGTCGGCAACAGAACCGATTTGCAGACGATAATTGTCCAATCCGGCGCAAATTTAATTATCACCGGCGGATATCGTCCGAATGATTATCTTATCGCCAAAGCGGAACATTCGGGCAGCTGCATACTTTGCGCCCCGCAAAACACTTATGTTGTGCTGCGTTTGCTTGAGAGTTTCTTTTCTCCCAGCATGCTTGATCCGGCCGCCGGTAAAATTTCGCAATGGATGCAGGTGCCGAGCTTTCTGTATAAGGATGATATTGCGGCGGACTGGTACAGATTTTATAAAGACAACTTCCGCGGATTTTCCGGTTTTCCGGTGATTGACGATGACCGCAATGTATACGGAAACATCGATATCGTTCAATCCTTCTCCGTCCCGCATTCGCAGAAGCTCTCCTCTCTTGTCTCAGACGAGGTGCAGACGCTTTCCGCCGATATAGACACACCGATGCGGGAACTTGCGCGTCGGATGATACTCACCGGCAGTCCATACGCTGCGATTATCAATAACGGACATATGGACGGCATGATTTATTATACCGACCTGCTGCGTTATTTTATCTTTTCAAACAGCGGCAGTCATGCTGCGGATTCAGGTTCTAAATTTGCTTTTGAGCCGGAGCTTTCAACCGAGGACAGACGCGTATATTCCGTCGAACTCTCTCCGGATGAACTGCCGGCCGCAGCCTCGATGTTTGTCACGCTCTCCATGGCAGCCGCAAGAAAGCACATTGCCCAAAATGATATTGATGACTTTGTCCCCGTCAACTGCTCGTTCTCATTCATTGCGGTCAATGATGCGAAATGCGGCTTTTCTCTCTCCACGGTTTTGATGAACGGCCCCGGAGGGACAGTCAATGTTGACGTTGAAATTTACACCGAAGAGAAATTGCTGGCTCGCGCCGCTTTTGTATTTGCCAAAAAAACATAATTGATTACAGGGAAACTGCCATATGTATCTGTTAAATGAAGAACAGGAGAAGCTGCGTTCTGAAGTGCGCAGCTTTGCAGACGCTGAAATTATACCGATTTCAGCTCAGCTTGATGTCTCCGCTGAACTTCCGAGAGAAATATTCAGAGAGCTCGGCCGGTGCGGATATCTCGACGCCTCCTTTGCCTTTCCGGGCACTGCGGCGCGTTACAATGCGCTTGAGGGCGCCATAATTATCGAAGAGCTCTCGCGCTCTCTTGCATCGTTGGGACTTATCGTCAGCCCGCATTTTCAATGTTCGGAGCTGATAGCCGCCGCCGGCACGGAGCAGCTGAAGTCGGAGGTATTGTCTGATGCGAAAAAAGGCGAAGTGCTGTTTTCTTTTGCCATCTCAGAAGAAAGCGGCGGTTCAGACGCGCTGGGCGTAGATACCGTCGTCACAAGCGAGGGCGACAGCTGGGTTCTCAACGGCAAGAAATGCTGGA
>CAYMDZ010000190.1:0-2714 GCA_964389355.1 uncultured Muribaculaceae bacterium
TCTGCGACTTGCTTATGCCAATCTCCCCTCCCAGATAAGCCGCCGAAAGCAGCGCGTCGTAATACAGGGTCGAAGTGCAAAGATTCGCATCGCCGCTCTCGAAACGGTTCTCGAGCTCGTCGGTGTCGGAGCGCACCACGCCCTCGGAATTAAGATTCCGACGGCAGTACTCCAAACACCACTCTATGAGCGGCCAGAGCTGCACGGCCTCGTTCCTGTCGGCACGCTCCAACGCGTATCTGCCTGCCCCATACGCTATCATCGCAGCGTCACCGCGGTCTCCGCATCCGTTCCAGATGTCCTCGCCCTCGGCGATGATGGAACTCGGTATCGGAGTGTAGTCGTCATTGATGTACCGCGAGAACAGCATGAAGCTGTTGAACGCAGACTCGTCGCCACCCGCATAGCCCACGAACGGGAAGAACGGATTGATGTACTCCGCCTGGTCATTGGCCCAGACGGCGGCATAATAGCTCTCCCCTCCCGGACCGTGCATCAGGCCGCATTTCGTGCGGTAGATGCTCTCGCACCCGCGGATCTTGGAGAAACGGAACATTTCGTTGAGCACGCTGTCAGGCGTTTCGAGCACCAGGGACTCCCCGAGCGAAGTGACCAGCGCCTGACGGGCCCGGAATTCAGCTTCGGTATCGGGATGAAGCGGCTGCTCCGCCGCTACGGTTCTGGTGACGGGCTCGCTTCCCTGAAGCAATGGGGAAGTCACCTCCCCGCCTTCGCGGTACGCCTGGTATATGAGCGTGAATGTGCGCTCCTCGCCCGGAGCCATCCAGCCTGTCCAGGCTCCGTCCAGTTCAGCGCGGACCAGATAGGCGCCGTCCACTCCGGCATAGCGGTCGGTGGAAGCCACCTGCACAAATTCAGGTATGGTAATCAGGAGATTGTCCCCTGTCACATTTCTGATGACACATCTTTCGTACACCGCAGGAAGAGTGGTGGACGGAAAGATAGTACGGGTAAGACGCACGCAGGCGGTTTCGGTCTTCCCGGCGCCCACGCCTATGAAGTCATTGGCCTTCGAAAAGAGGCTCTGCACCTCTACAAGGCCGTTGATGCGCACAGACTCGGTCTGCTCTTTAATGAGTGACCGGCCGTTCACCGCCAGAAGCGACGGAATGTCGGTGTCGATGCGGAAATTCATCGAAGCGTGCGTGTTGTTCGGAATGGTGCGAAGCAGCGGGAACACCAGAGACTTCTCGCCGTGAAAAGCACCGCTCTCATCCACGCCCCATCTGAGCACGCAGGACACCTTCTCCCCGCTCATCTCCAGATGGTCCTCGTGAGGAAGGCCGGTGCGCGCGTCCCATATAATTCCCTGATGGTCAGGCAGTATCCTCCACCTTGAAGACTTCGTCAGATCACACTCGGCATCCGCTCCGGCAGACACGTGCGCGGCATCCTCATCGGGCTGAATCTCATACAGGCTGTTCGGATTCTCCACCCTGTAGGTCGGAAGCGACGGGTCAACTATCTTTGCATCAATGCATTCCTTCGACCCTCCGATAACCGTCCTCTCCAGGAAATCCACCTGCTTGTCCACGGTCTGCGGCATATAGCCGGCCACGGCGTGGTTGTTACCCGGGAAGCGGTAAATACGCGTCACTCCGCCCGCCTTCTGCGCAGCCGGAAGTATCTGACACGGGCCGCTGAACGAATACGGGCCGTAACTGATCAGATCATAAGGCACCAGTTCGTCCTCATCCCCGTGAAACATCATAATCGGGCACGGTGTCTTCCCGTATGCCAACTGGCCCTCGACCAGCACGGCACCTGCAAAAGCCATCACACCGCGGTAATTGAACCCTTCCGGAAGGACGGATGCCAATGCGCTGCCGGCGCAGATCTCATATTCGGCCTGCTGCGCGGTTATGGCGCCGGCGGAAGATCCTGTAAGCACGAGATTCTGCGGGTCAATTCCCAGTTCCGAGCCGTGCTCCAGCAGATACGCCGTGGCGCTGAACAGATCCTCCACCGCCATATCTATGGCGCGGTCCAGAAGGACGGAGAATTCCTGTGCGCTGACGCCCTTGACACCCTTCAGGCCTAGCCTGTAGTCTATGGATATCATCCTGTAGCCCAGCGAGTTTATCTGCCTGAACCAGGGACGCAGCCACTCCTGGGTGCGGTCGCCTTCGGCAAATCCGCCCCCGAAGATATGGATGAGGGTCGGCTTGTCCGCCTGCACGGCAGGGCCGTAAATGTCCATGCACAGACTCTGCCCGTCCTTTTCGGCGTAGCAAAGAGTCCTGTCAGGCTCCAGGGAAACGCTTTGAGCAAAAAGCGACACTGCCGAAAGAATCGACAGCATCGCAATAGTAACAAACCTTTTATAATACATCTACGTAACTAGCTTTGGAAGAAATACGGATTGGGTGAATCCACAACTTTTATTCCGCTCTGATCGTTCACTTTCACACAGTTGTGAATACTGATGGTCGCGTCGGGCTGCCAGAGGGAGAAGTCGTTCCCCGTGATGTTCACTTCGCCGCAGAACTGCACGTCTATGACTGACAGTTCAGGGAAGAGCGGCGCGTAAGTCCGGGAATCTATGAACTTGTTGTTCCTGATGTCCAGCGACCTGACGCTGAGCGCATAAATTATCTGGTTGTCGAACGTGCGCACGGTGTTCCCTTCGAACACTATGCGGTCGTGATAGAAGAAATCGTTGGTCCTGGCGTCCTTCGGGATGATAGGGTCTA
>CAYMDZ010000191.1:0-2697 GCA_964389355.1 uncultured Muribaculaceae bacterium
GTTATGTCCTATGTCGCAGATGGTAAGCGGCCTGTCGGACAGTATTTCCCATCTGCCGCGAAGTCCGCTGATCCGGGCTGTATGGCTGATGGCTTCGAGGTCCGCTCTGATGTTCAGCACTTTCAGCGAGGCCAGTGCGGTCCTGAGATTGATATCCTGGTATTCGCCCTTGAGGTCGAGCTCGACGGACGGCAGGGCGGGGCAGACTTTATTTGCCGCATACAGCGGCGCACCGGCCTCATCGGCCCTGGCCCGGAATACGGGCGCAGTTTCTTCGTCTTCCGCCCAGATTACGGCGGGGACGCCGGGTTTTATTATTCCGGCCTTTTCTCCCGCTATCAGCGCCCTGGTGGAGCCAAGCATCGCGCAGTGGTCCAGCCCTATGCTCGTGATTACCGACAGGACGGGGGTTATGATGTTGGTCGAGTCGAGCCTTCCGCCGAGTCCTACTTCGATGACGGCCCCTTTCGCTCCGATTTTCCTGAACCACCAGAAGGCCATCCCCGTGGTGATCTCGAAAAACGACAGATGCTCGATCTGCTTTTCGTAGGTTTCGAGGAACAGCATCACGTCTTCGCGGGGGATCATCTCATAATGAAGGCCGCCTTCGCTGCGTATGATCTTGATGCGCTCCCTGAAATCCAGAAGGTGCGGGGAGGTGAACAGGCCGACCGGCCCGCCTTGCGCGGCAGCCCAGCCCACGGCGAGCATCGAACTCACGGATCCTTTACCGTTCGTGCCGGCCACGTGTATGCAGGGACAGCTTTTCCACGGACTGTCGAGCGCGGCGTCGAACTCCTGCATCGACTCGATTCCGGCCTTGTATGACGCGCCGGTGAAGCCGGTATTCTGGACGCTTGGGTGGCGTCTGAAAATATCCTCTATTAATTGGTCGTATTGCATACGAATTCAAAATTAACTATTTTTGAGGGATTTTAGCGCTATGACACAGTCATCTATTTTCCATTCGCCGTTCATCATAGACGGTCTGACTATGGATTCCACTCCGGCCGCACTGCTCGGGGAAGAGTCCGTGCAGAATGCCTGCGAGCCTGTCGTGGATGAAAGTCTGGATCCGTCTCCGGGCGGGTATCCCTTCGATGAGCGGAAGATAAACGATTATCTGAAGCTGGTAAGGGGCCGGGACTTCCCTCTGGAGCTGCCGTACGCGCAGCCGTGGGCCAGATGCCAATTGGCCCGCAACCTGATAGACACGCTGTGGCGGAAGGGCAAATTCGTTCTTTCGGACATCCGGCTCGGCGCCCGTGTGAGCTGGCGTGCGGAGAAGATCGGAGAGGGCGCTGCGCTCTATGCGGCCTGTGAAGGTGTGTCCGAATTGGCAGGGGATCTGGATCTTCCGATAGTGGAAAGGGACTTTTCCGAAGGCGAGCCGTCTCTCTGCTTCGCCCCAATTGGCCTGCAGAAAGGCAGGATGGTGGGTGAGACCCTGAAGGCGGATCCGGACAGCTGGATCATCTATATGCCTTTCGATACGGACGATTTTCATCTGGGAGGGTCGGCTCTGGCCAGTGCGCTTGGCATACAGGGCGGCGTGGCTCCGAAGATGGACGATCCGGATTATTTCATAGACTGCTTCGAGGTTATCCGCGAGATGGCGGAGGATTCGGTTCTGCTTTCCGGCTGCACGGTCGGAAGGGGAGGGCTGATGGCGGCACTTGATTCGATGACCTCCCGGGGCATTGGTGCGGCGGTGGATCTGTCCGACCTGAGGCGCGCGTACGGGTCTTCGGATCCGGTGAGGATACTGTTCTCGGAGGTGCCGGGGGCGCTCATTCAGATCTCCGATGCGGATTTTGACTATGTGGATGCGGAACTTCTTCTGCAGGACGTGATGTATTTTCCTCTGGGGCATCCCGTTCCGGGCAGGAAGGAGGTCAAGGTGTCGTGGAGCGACAAGCCGGCGCTGGGTGCCATTTTGGATTCGCTGGTCAGGTAGTTGATATAGTTCAATATTTTTTGTAACTTCGCAACCCCTTATGGGATTTGCGTTTCGCTCGTGCGGACCGACATCTGAATTTAAATTAAAAACAATATAGTTAATTATGACAGAGACAAAGAAAAGGGTCTATACTTTCGGCGGAAAGACTGCCGAGGGTGACGGCTCCATGCGCGAGCTCCTTGGTGGAAAAGGAGCTAACCTGGCCGAAATGAGCAGGCTGGGGATGCCGGTTCCGGCCGGATTCACTATTACTACAGAGTGCTGCGCTGAGTATTACGCTCTCGGCGGAGGCTATTCTGAGGAACTTAAGAAGGAAGTTGCCAAGGCACTTGCGGCTACCGAGGCCATTATGGGCAAGAAATTCGGCGACGAGAACGATCCGCTTCTCGTAAGCTGCCGTTCGGGCGCACGCAGCAGTATGCCTGGTATGATGGATACCATCCTCAACATCGGTCTTTGCTCTGCCACCCTTCCGGGAATGATTAAGAAGACTGGCAATCCACGTTTCGTATATGACGCATATCGCCGTCTCATCATGATGTATTCAGACGTCGTGATGGAGAAGGCTGAAGGTATCGAACCTGCTGACGGTCAGGGTATTCGCCAGCAGCTCGACCGTATGATGCAGACCCTCAAGGACGAGAAGGGATACAAGTCCGACACCGACATCACCGCTGACGAGCTCAAGGATCTCTGCGACAAGTTCAAGGTCCGCATCAAGGAAGTTCTCGGCGTGG
>CAYMDZ010000192.1:0-2693 GCA_964389355.1 uncultured Muribaculaceae bacterium
GCTCGTGGGTGCCGGACGAAGTTCCGGAGCCATGGACGCGTCGAACATACTGAAGCCGGCATTGGCCCGTGGTGAACTGAGAACCATCGGTTCGACCACCCTGGACGAGTACCAGAAGTACTTCGAGACCGACAAGGCGCTCGAACGCCGGTTCCAGATGGTGATGGTCGATGAGCCTACCCAGGCCGAATCCATCTCCATCCTTCGAGGCCTGAAGGAGAAATACGAGAACCACCACAAGGTGAAGATCGAAGACGACGCCCTCATCTCCGCCGTGGAGCTGTCATCCCGTTACATCACTTCGCGTTTCCTTCCGGACAAGGCGATTGACCTGGTGGATGAGGCCGCTTCAAAGCTCCGTCTGGAGATGAACTCCGTGCCTGAGCCTATTGCGGAGCTCGACAGCAGGATACGCCAGCTCGAGATCGAGAAGGAGGCCGTAAAGCACGAGGGCGTGTCCCTGAAGCTCGACAAGATCGAGGCTGACCTGGCCGAAGCGCGCAAGCAGCACGCCGATCTGCAGAAGCGCTGGGATGACGAGAAGGGAATCCTCTCGAAGATACAGGCCGACCGCTCACAGCTCGAGGAGCTCAAGATTCAGGCTGCCAATGCTGAAAGAAGCGGCGACTACGGCCGCGTAGCCGAGATCAGATATGGCAAGATGTCTGAACTTCAGAAAGATATCGAAGCGCTCAACGCCCGCAAGAAGGCTATTAAGGACCCTATCCTGAACGAGGCTGTGACCCCGAACGACATCGCCGAAGTCGTGGCCAGATGGACCGGCATCCCTGTAAACAGGATGCTCGAGAGCGAGAAGGCCAAGCTGCTCAGAATGGAGTCCGAACTCCACAAGAGGGTAGTGGGCCAGGACGCGGCCATCAAGGCCGTGAGCGACGCGGTGCGCCGAAGCCGTGCGGGACTTCAGAACGAGAAGAGGCCTATCGGTTCGTTCCTGTTCCTGGGTACTACCGGTGTGGGCAAGACCGAATTGGCCAAAAGCCTCGCGGAGTTCCTGTTCAACGATGAGAACATGATCACCCGTATCGATATGTCCGAATATCAGGAGCGTCATTCAGTGAGCCGTCTGGTCGGTGCGCCTCCGGGATACGTGGGATACGATGAAGGCGGTCAGCTCACCGAAGCCGTGAGGAGAAAGCCGTATTCCGTCATTCTGCTCGATGAGATAGAGAAGGCCCATCCTGATGTGTTCAATCTGCTGCTGCAGGTGCTGGACGACGGACGTCTGACCGACAACAAGGGCCGTACCGTGGACTTCAAGAACACCATCCTCATAATGACGTCCAACGCCACCTATGAGCAGATCAAGACCACGATGCGTCCGGAGTTCATCAACCGTATCGACGAGATCATCACGTTCTCACAGCTTACGAAAGACGATATCCGCGCCATACTTCACATCCAGATGAACGCCCTGCGCGACAAGCTGGACGAGAGCGGTGTGCAGATAGTATTCAGCGAGGACTTCGAGAACTATATGACCAACGAAGGCTATGACCCGGCTTACGGTGCACGTCCTGTCAAGAGGCTTATGCAGCGTGAACTTGTGAACATCATCGCGACGAAGATCCTGGAGGGCGGCGTCCAGAAGGGCAGCACTCTGAGAGTTGATGTGAAGGACGGTCAGGTCGTCGTGGACGTGGTGAAATAAGGCCCGCGCAGTGAGCGATTTTGTATTACGGATTTTTTGTATTAAATTCGCCGGCTGAAATAATGGCGAAGTTTTATAAGATATTCCTGACATTCATAGCTCTCGTGGGCTTGTCTTCAGTGGCCGGTGCGGCGACTGAAGAGAACGGCGATGCCCGTGAAAAGCGCGAAGAATTCGTAATACACTACCGCTTCGACAAGATCAACGTCGATTCCACATATCTTGAGAACAAGAAATCCCTTGCGCATATCCGTTATTTCCTGAGGAATTCCCACCGCGTGGACAGCATCACCATCTACGCCTGGGCATCTCCGGAAGGCGGTTATCCGCACAACAAGTGGCTTTCCACCAAGCGTGCGGAATCTGCGAAGAAGCTCCTTCTTTCCCTTGCAGGAAAGGACAGCGAGCTCACGGCGGACAAGATTCTCATCAGCCCTCTGGCCGAGAACTGGGAAGGTCTCACCCGTATGGTGGAGGAGAACTACACCCTTTCGAACCGTGACGCACTCCTCAAGATCCTTTATGCCGACGGCATAAGCGCCGAGACGCGCAAATGGCGTATCAAGCATATGGACAGGAGCGTGACGTGGAACTACCTCAAGCGCAACTATATGAAGAAGCTCCGTGCCGCCACCTGGGTGTGCGTGTGGTCCGATGAGTTCGTGCTCCTGCCGATTTCGGCTCCGAAGGACACGCTGCTTGCTCCGGTCCCTACCATCTTCAGGGAAGTGTATAAGCCTCTTCCGCACGAATCAGCCGACAGCCTGGCCGAGAAGATGATTCTCGAGGTCAAGACCAATGTCCTCTACGACGCGGTCACCGCGCTGAACATCGGCGTGGAGGTGCCTATAGGGCAGAACTTCAGCGCCGCAGTACATTACCTCAACCCTTGGTGGGCCTGGGGTCCGAATGACAGGAAATACGCGTTTCAGATACAGGAACTCGGTTTCGGCGCCAGATGGTATCCGGCCCCTGTGGACGGCAGACGCCTGACCGGATGGTATGCCGGAGTCTATGCGAAGAC
>CAYMDZ010000193.1:0-2676 GCA_964389355.1 uncultured Muribaculaceae bacterium
CATCGTGCCGGTCTTGGAGCCGTCGAAACGGTTCACGAGCACAGGTTCGCCGCTTCCGGTGCAGACGATGATGTTGCTGCCGTGACCGGCGATGGATGCGTAAACAGGAGTCGAGGCGTCAGGAATGCCGATATCGACAGGGTCCAGGTTAAAGAGTTCCTTGACCGAAGAGGTGTTGATACCCATATCGATAAGCTCAGGATTACCCTGGGTTACCTTATAGACACCTTCCGTAACTCCGTCCTCGGCAAGGACAGTCACGGTCTGGCCTGAATTCAGGTTATAGGCGACGGACGTCTTGTAAGCCTTGTCGCCGATCTTCGAGAGAGTGGCGTGAGGAGAGACCTGTCCGCTTACGTGAACTGAAGAAAGGTCGTCAAGATAAGGAATCAGAATGGTCTTCTTCGTCTCGTCGATGATACCGTCCACCATCACTTCAGAGATGCTGAAGGTGACAAGTTCGCAGAGGTCAGGCAGCTTTCTCTCGCCCGTGATGATGATCTGCTTCGAGAATCCGTCCGGTCCTTCGAGGGTGAACTCGTTCTCTTCGGTAAGGTCAAGCTTCACCACGCCCGGGACCAGCCTGTAGTTCGGAGCCAGTGTGACGTTGATCTTGAGATCTGTCATATAGGTGAGCGTAAGGTCATCCGAGGTGATAGGGTAGTACCACGGAATAGGAATGGCGTAGTAGTCGGTATCCGGATCGGTGACATTGAGCGTGCCCAGGACCTTGTCGGCATACTGACCGTCAGGGAAGATAGCCTTGATGCTTATGATTCCCTTGGTGGCGTTCTCGTCCGGCTGCACATACTCAGGCTCGTGGCAAGCGCTTGAGAGCAGAGCCAGTGACAAGACCAATATGGAGTTTAATATCTTTTTCATATATGTACTTTCTGTTATTAGTTCCAATCAGGATCCGGTTGAACGTGATTCAGAGAAGAGTTGTTCTCCAGCTCTGACTTAGGAAGAGGGAAACGGTAAAGCCTGCTTTCGAAGCTTCTGTCCTTCTCGTCCACGCTTACATAAGAGTAGGTGAATGTGCCGTCATCGTTCTTCACTATCTTCAGACCGTGCTGCTGATATGCTGAAAGTCCTGTAGGATAATCTTCTGCAGCTGTCTCCCAGCGGCGGAGATCCCAGTACCTGAGCCCTTCATAGGCGAGCTCGACCTTGCGCTCCTGACGGATGGCGTCACGGAGGTCAGTTCCGTATTTGTTCGTGTACGGAAGGCCGACGCGGCCGCGGATTTCCTTTACGATGGCATTGGCTGAAGCCTCGTCCCTGGATGCGCTCTCGATGCAGGCCTCGGCCTTGTTCAGAAGCACCTCGGCGTAGCGGAGGAATGTGAACGGCTGGCTGCTTCCGGAAGTGGTGACGTCATAAGTCTCATCCACGTTCTTGCGCAGATAGTATCCGGTCACGGTCTTGCCCTTAGGCTCCTTGACGGTCTTCCAGGTAGCCCAGCCGTCGGTACCGCCTTCGTAAGGCTCGATGGTGCGCTTCTTCCAGGATGCTCCGTTATAGAGGATGGTAGCCTGGAAACGAGGCTCGAGAAGCTCGTAAGGAGGATTGTCGGTGGTGGTGCCGTGCCATTTGCTCCAGTCAGGCTTGCCGCCCGTGGCGAGTTCGTAACTTTCCACGATCTCCTGGGTAGGGACACCGTATCCGCCGCCCTTCTGGTTGACTACCGCGTAGTCTCCGCCAGGAGTATAGTAGAAGTTGAATTCGTGGGTTACACCGTCCGCCTGGCTGAAGAGGTACTGGAGGATGGCTTCCTTGTTCCCGGTGGTCTTGGTGAAGACATCGGCATAATTGGCCTCGAGTTCATATCCGAGTTCGGTGACCTTGTCGGCAGCGGCGATGACTGCATCGTAACGCTTGGCATAAAGCATGGTGCGGGTGAGCATCGCGTAGGCAGTGCCCTGATTCAGGCGGCCGTTTGCAACTCCCGGAAGAGGCAGGTTCTCGGCAGCATAGTTGAGGTCGGTCTGGATAAAGTCCCAGGCCTGTTCCTCGGAGCTGAGAGGGGTGTTCGTGTCGATGGCGGTGAGGTCCTCGTCATAGATAATGACGTCCTTGTAGCGCTTCACGAGTTCGAAGTAGAAATAAGCGCGAAGGAACCTGAGTTCACCCTCGATGCGCTTCGTGTCGTCCTCGTCCAGCGTGCCGTAGGCGTGAAGGTTCGAGAGAGCCTCATTGGTCTTGAGGATAGCGGTGTAGATGGTGCTCCAGTATCCGAGATAGCTGTCGACATAGGATGCGTCCAGGTTGCTTCCGCCGTAGGAAATCTCAGACGGGATGAAGCAGAGGGCGTTGTAATTGTATGAGACGTACTTCATCTCGTCCGTGAGGGCCTCGGTGAGACCTGCCACGGTAGGAGAAGAATTGAAGTCCCAGATGTATGAATACAGGTAGTTAACCGCGTATTCGGCATATTCGGTCTTGCTCCACATCACCTTGGATGACACCCTGTCGGTAGGGTCGGTGTCCAGGAAAGAGTTGCAGGATGTGAGAAGCAGTGCACTTGCAATAAAAATCGTCAACTTTTTCATAGCGCCTAGAATGTTAAAGTTATACCTCCCATCACAAGTCTCTGCTGTGGGTAATAACCGTTGTTGACGCCTGGAGACTCAGGGTCAATTCCGTCAGGAAGTCCGTCGATGGTGAACAGGTTCT
>CAYMDZ010000194.1:0-2667 GCA_964389355.1 uncultured Muribaculaceae bacterium
GGCAGGGGCTGAAAACCGTAACCGGACCGCTTCGCCGGACGGAACCCGAATGGCCTATACGAAGGAGGACAACAACCTGTATGTGAAGGATGTGGCTACGGGCATCGAGACGCAGCTGACCTTTGACGGGTCTGAGGTGATCCTCAACGGATATGCCTCCTGGGTGTATTACGAGGAGATCTTCGGAAGACCTTCAAGGTACAGGGCCTTCTGGTGGAGTCCGGATTCGAAGAAACTCGCATTCTACAGGTTCGACAACAGCGGGGTGCCGATGTTCCCGATCTATTCGCCTTTCGGACAGGACGGAAGCCTTAACCGCACCCGTTATCCGAAGGCGGGGGAGAAGAACCCTGACGTGAAGGTGGGCATTATCTCCCTGGAGCAGCCCCAGACGGTATGCTGGGCGGATTTTGACTATACTCTGGACCAGTATTTCGGCACTCCTTTCTGGGGTGACGATTCGCAGAGGCTCTTCGTGCAGTGGATGCCGCGTGTCCAGCAGGAGCTCAGACTCTACGCTGTGAATGCCGCGGACGGAAGTCTGCAGACCATATACACCGAGAAATATCCTACCTGGGTGAACTGGATGGAAGATATGCTGTTCTCTTCGAAGGGCCTTTACATGGTGCGCGACTTCGAGACCGGATGGCAGCAGATATATTACCTGTCCTATGACGGAAAGACATTCAGGCGTCTTACCGACGGGCAGAACTGGAGGGTGGAGCTTGTCAAGCTGAACCGGCGTAGCGGAGAGGTCTATTTCAAGGCTTACCGCGACAGCGATGTGCACGCCTGCCTGTACAAGGTCAGCCAGAAGGGCAGGATCACGCGTCTGAGCGAGCCTGACCTGCATGCAGGGAACGTTAGCATAGCCGACGACTTCCTGTCTTACAGCGTGGAATGTTCCGACATCAACACCCCTCCGGTGCTCTACAAATACACCTGGAAAAAGGGGAAATTCGAATATAAAATATCCAAGGTTGACCGCATCGTCCTTCCGAAGGACAGGCCGCACTGGGAGATAAGGTATCTTACCCTGGAGGACGGTCTCAAGGTGCCTGCAGCCGTGAGTCTTCCGAAGGGGTTCGATCCTTCGCGCAAGTATCCTGTGGTTATGGAAATTTACGGCGGGCCGGACACCCCTTATGTAAGGGATTATTGGCGCGGATACGGCGAGAGGGTGATGTGGTATTACAACCACGGCATCATCAGGGTGGTGGCCGACACCCGTGCGGCAGGGCATAACGGAAGAGCCGGGGTTGACCTCATCTACAGGGATGTGGTGAGCGTGCCGGTGGCAGACTGCGTGGCCTGGGCCGGGTATCTGAGCGAACTTCCTTATGTGGACGCGTCCCGGATAGGCGTGGAAGGGTATTCGTTCGGCGGCACCATGACGGCCGTGCTGGTCATGGCCCATCCCGAGTACTTCAGGTGCGGTGTGGCCGGCGGCGGAGTGTATGACTGGACTCTTTACGACACCCATTATACCGAGCGTTTCATGGACACCCCTCAGAACAATCCTGACGGATACGCCCGTGCCTGCGCGCTCAATTATGTGCAGGAATATGACGATGAGGTGTCCTTTCTCAAGCTGACCCACGGGACCGGGGATGACAACGTGCATTTCCAGAACACGCTTCAGATGGTGGATGCCCTGCAGAAGGAGAACAGGCAGTTTGAGCTGATGATTTATCCTGACGGTATGCACGGCTATTATGGATACCAGGGAAAGCACGATTTCGAGGCCGACTGCAGATTCTGGACAGAACAATTTAAACTTGATGAATAATATGGCAGATTACAAAACAGTGGCTCAGAGCTGGCTCGGCCCTGAGTTTGACGAGAACACCAGAGCGGAGGTGAAGGCCCTGATCGAAGGTGATCAGGCTGCACTTGAAGACGCATTCTACAGGAATCTTGAATTCGGTACGGGCGGTCTTCGCGGCATTATGGGCGTGGGCACGAACCGTATGAACGTGTACACGGTGGCCATGGCCACGCAGGGATTGGCAGAATACATACTCGCCCACAGCCCGGAAGGAAACCGCAGCGTGTGCGTGTCCTTCGACAGCCGCAACCACAGCCGAGAGTTTGCGAAGATTACTGCTGACGTGCTGACTGCCAATGGGATAGACGTGTTCCTGTTCGACGATATACGCCCTACGCCGGAACTCAGCTACTCCATCCGTCTGAAGGGCGCCACTGCCGGCGTGATGGTGACCGCTTCTCACAACCCGAAGGAATACAACGGCTACAAGGTGTTCTGGAGCGACGGCGGACAGATCACTTCCCCGGTGGACAAACAGATCGTGGAGCAGGTGGGAAAGATCACCTCTCCTTCACAGGTGAAGTTCACTGCCACCGGCAAGGCCGGAAAGCTCACCATGATGGGCGCCGACGTGGATAAGTGCTATCTTCGCGACATTCTGTCCCTTACGCTCGGACGCGGAACTGACGGGAAGCACGCCGACCTCAAGATAGTCTATACTCCGCTTCACGGATGCGGCGTAAAGCTCGTTCCGGCTACACTTTCTGCGCTGGGATTCAAGAATATAGTGCACGTGCCGGAGCAGGACGTTTCAGACGGCAATTTCCCGACTGTCGTATCGCCTAACCCTGAAGAGGCTTCGGCTCTCAGGATGGCCCTGGCCAAGGCTGACGAATGCG
>CAYMDZ010000195.1:0-2652 GCA_964389355.1 uncultured Muribaculaceae bacterium
GCCGCCGCACCGGCTCCTTCCCTCAGATGAGCCAGACCAAGCACATCGAGATCGAAATTATCTCGAAGGACGGCATACGCAAGGCCGCTGTGGAATATGCGGGAGAAGAATTGGAGATCAAGATCTGGAAATCCCCTTCCGAAGTGTAGGAATAAGACGGAGAATACAGTAAAGGGCGGCGACCAGAGCGATGGAGCCGCCTGTATAGCCGATGCTGCCTATCCCGATATGGGTACAGACCAGGCCTCCCACCAGGGCGCCAGACCCGATGCCGACATTGTAGATGCCCGAATAGATGGACATCGCGATGGATGAGCCGTGCGGAGCGAGTGCGA
The DNA here is from genome assembly GCA_964389355.1 of uncultured Muribaculaceae bacterium. GTDB lineage: Bacteria > Bacteroidota > Bacteroidia > Bacteroidales > UBA932 > Cryptobacteroides. The sequence continues at coordinate 336 of CAYMDZ010000195.1, forward strand.
GAATTTCCGCCTGGAACGTAAGGTTGTAAAAATTGATGGCGAGAGCCCACATCATACAGTCGGCCACCATCAGTACAGGATTGCGCGACATTATGCCAAGCAGCAGGACGCACACACTGATGCCCACCAGGGCCACTCTTATAAACGTAAAGCAGTGCTTGTCAAAGTATCTGGAGAAAATTATGCTGCCAAGTATTCCGACCACACCGAACCCTGAAAGAATCAGTGTAATGGCGTTCTCCGACATCCCGGCCACCTGCCCCAGGAAAGGCTCTATGTAGCTGTACGCCGTGAAGTGCCCGGTAATCGCAACCACCGTCAGCAGATACACTCCCATAAGGCCCGGCGTCTTAAGAAGATGCGGAAGGCTCCGCAGAGACACGTCATTGTCGCTCGGAGTCTTCGGCAGTGCCAATGCCAGAATGATGAAGATGACTGCCGACAGTGCTCCGATAAGATGGAATGTGGCCCTCCAGCCTACCATAAGCCCGACCGCGCGTCCGAGCGGAAGCCCCACTATCATGGCCACGGAAGAGCCGGTCACTATCATGCTCAGGGCCGCGGACCTGTTCCCTCCCGGAGCCAGCCGCACCGCCAGCGGAGTGACCATGGACCAGAAAATGGCATGCGCGCAGGCTACGCCGATTCTGGAAATCATCAGCATCACATAAGACGAGGAAAACCCTGACATAATGTGGCTCGCCGTGAACAGGGCCACGACGGAAAGCAGCAGACGCCTGTTCTCGGTGCGCGAGAAGGCCATCATAAGCGGAAGCGAAGCCACGGCCACCACCCAGGCGTAAATGGTGATAAGCAGGCCGGCCCTGGCCTCCGTTATGCAGAAGTCACGGGCGATATCCGTCAGAAGTCCTATGGGGATGAACTCCGAAGTATTGAAGATGAATGTAGAAAAAGTCAGGCTCACCACCGGGAGCCAGCTTCCACCTCTGTTACGCATACACTACCAAGCCTCTCAGTCGACCGGCCAATCCTCGACCGGAACCGAAAAGCGGCGCAAAAATAACATTTTTTACGCCGCTTCGTTCAATATTTCCGTGAATTTTTATTTCCCGCACTTAGCGTCCGTCATCTCGGAGATCTGGGCGAGAATTCTGTCTATGCGCCTTTTCGAATCACGCAGATAGATTAGGCCCAGCACCAGACCGACGATTCCGCCTATGACGCCTCCGATGATCATAGCCCTGGCCAGTTCTCCACCGTTCGTGTAAAGCAGCCGGAAGAAAGCCCCGCACCACACCACGAGCACAGGTATGCTGAAATACAGCAGGCTGCGACAGTCGAACCGCTTGCAGGCGGCCAGGGTCCTCGCCACAGTAAGCACGTCCGCACTCATAATGTCATCCGACACGAACCGACGTGTCCTGTAAAAAGTAATTCCCACGCAGGCCAGCAGGAACACTGCCGTAAGCACCAGAAACCACACCGGGAACACTCCCGTGAAATAAGCCAGCAGAACGAGCACCGGCACCGCTATGACGGACAGAATGACCACCGTCCACTGGGTGCTGCGCTCCCGGGCATAGTCCTTCTGCATAGCCCTGCGCATTATCTTGTCACTGATTATCTTCTGCTGCCTGAGTTCGGACTTGAATCCCGAAAGTTCCGCACGCATCTGCTCCAGTTCATCGATATGATTGATTTCTTCCATAATTTCCGATTTTTAATGGTTCTGTTTTTTAAGTTGTTCTCTGATGCGGACAAGACGCACGGACACAGCCTTCGCTGACAATCCTAGTATCTCCCCTATCTCGCTGTAGCTTATGTCCTCCAGCCACAGAAGCACTATGGCGCGGTCGAAGGGCTGCAGCCTGCCAATCCTCTCATGAAGAAGTTTCACCTGCGAATTCTTCTCGTCCGCCTCGTCGAAAAGGGACATATCCATATCGAGCTGCGCGTGGGCATATTTGCCGTTCTTGCGCTCCTGCGAGATGCAGGTATTGAGGCAGACGCGGTAAACCCAGCCCCTGACGTTGTCCTGCTCCAGCCGGGAATACCCCTTCCAGAGGTTGATAAGGGACTCCTGAAAGAGGTCGGCCACCTCATCCCCGTCTTTGGAGAACATATAGCACACCATATAGATGGTGTCCTTGTTGTCTTCCACGAATTTCTCGAATTGCCGTTTTTCTGTTTCCATTGTCATTCCTGTCCGTTGTTTAGAAACGTTTCTGCCATATAAACGCAGTCACCTGCCAATTTACTACACAAAACGGTGAGTAAATTCGCCTTTTTACGCACCAAATTGCAGGACGTCCTGAGGGAGAAGTGCGTTGCCGATGTCTTCCTTAGGCTTATTTTT
>CAYMDZ010000196.1:0-2641 GCA_964389355.1 uncultured Muribaculaceae bacterium
TGGCAGTATTGCCTACAAGAGCGGCAGAGAGAGATTTGATCTCCTCGTTCTCGCTTGCGGAAATAACGTGATTGAAAAGAGTATTCTTTACGACGCAGAGCTTTACACCCTGGTTGAAGCACTCACGACGGAGCTTGGTGGTCTGACTTGCAGTAAGTCCGGCGATATCTGTGATATAGAAATCAGGATATTCGGCGAGCTGAGCTGAGATGCTTTCAATAATTTGATTTTTAAGTTCTTTCTTCATAATATTGAATTTTTACTCAGCACCGTTGAGGAATGCCTTCAAGTCAATTTTGATACCAGGGCTCATAGTGCTGCAGATAGAAGCACCGAGCATATAGTTACCCTTCAGAGACTGAGGTTTGAGCTTGTTGATAGCGTTGATGACCTCAGCTGCGTTCTGAGCGATCTGCTCAGGAGTGAAAGATACCTTACCGATAGCTGTGTGAATAATACCTGTCTTGTCGACCTTGAAATCGATCTTACCGCCCTTTGATTCCTTGACGGCAGCGCCGACCTCCATAGTGACGGTACCGGTCTTAGGGTTAGGCATAAGTCCGCGAGGACCGAGGACCTTACCCAGAACGCCGACCTTACCCATTACGGAAGGAGTACAGATGATGACGTCAACGTCAGTCCAGCCGTTCTTGATCTTCTCGCAGTAGTCGTCGAGACCTACATAGTCTGCACCTGCAGCCTTGGCCTCTTCAACCTTGTCGGGAGTACAGAGAACGAGAACACGTACGGTCTTACCTGTTCCGTTAGGAAGGGTGACGACTCCGCGGATCATCTGATTGGCCTTGCGAGGGTCAACGCCGAGGTTGACTGCAAGCTCTACAGAAGCGTCGAATTTGGTGTATGAAACACCTTTCAAAAGACCGCAAGCCTCAGAGAGTGTGTATGCCTTCGATGGCTCGTATGTAGCCAGCGCAGCTTTTTGATTTTTAGTTAACTTACTCATAATAATGCTTGAATCTTTTAAATATCCTTAGGGAATTCTCCTGTTACGGTGATACCCATACTTCTGGCTGTTCCTGCGACCATCTTCATCGCTGATGCGAGGGTGAAGCAGTTCAGGTCAGGCATCTTGCCTTCCGCGATCTCCTTTACCTGATCCCAGGTGATGGATGCGACCTTGTTACGGTTAGGTTCACCTGAAGCGGTGGTGATGTGAGCCGCTTCCTTGAGTGATACAGCCACCGGTGGCTGCTTTACTTCAAATGTGTAAGACTTGTCATTATAGACGGTGATGACTACAGGAAGGATCTTGCCTGCCTGTGCCTGCGTGGCTGCATTGAAAGCCTTGCAGAAGTCCATAATGTTAAGGCCTTTTGAACCAAGTGCAGGTCCTACCGGAGGTGCTGGATTGGCAGCTCCACCTTTGATCTGAAGCTTGATGTATCCGGTAATTTCTTTTGCCATAATACTTTGTTATTCTTTTGTTACTTGTGTAAAGCTGAGCTCGAGCCCTGTTTTTCTGCCGAAAATAACGACACTAACCTTGACTTTGCTCCTGTCTTCGAGAATCTCGTCGATGGTTCCGTTGAATCCGGCGAAAGGACCGTCAGTGATCTTGACAGATTCGCCGATTTCGTAATTGACGACTGTCTGTGCTGCGCTGTCGGCGTTTTCGTCCTGAATACCGAGAATCATCTGCGCCTCTTCCTCGCGGATAGGGACAGGGATTCTTTCAGTCTGTGTTCCGATAGTTCTCTTTTCTGTCAGGAAGCCTGACATTCCAGGGACAAGATTGCGGATAATGTTCTCAAGTTTGGCGCAGAGTTCGCACTGAATGAGGACGTAGCCAGGGTACAGAAGCCTGTCGGCCACTGCACGTTTCCCGTTACGGGTTACTACTTCCTTCTTGACAGGTACGAGAACCTGTGCCACCTGATCGGTAAGGCCGCTGTGTTCTATTTCCTTCTGGAGATATTCCGCAGCCTTTTTTTCTTTTCCGCCCGCTGTCCGCAGAACATACCATTTCATTTCGCCCATAGAAGTACGACAATTACAATGTATAGATTACAGACATCAGAGATTGGAAAGCCAAGTCTATAAGCCAGAGCACAACCGCAAGGATAACAGTGGTGACCATAACCAGGATAGCGGAACTCTGAAGTTTGCTCCAGGATGGCCACGTAGTCTTCTTAGTCAGCTCTACAAAAGACTCTTTGATTGAATTTGTAAACTTACCCATCTTTACATTTAATGGACACGGCAATTTGGAAGCGGGACGTCGTGTCTGTTAAACAATAATCAAAGCGTAACCTTTGATATTTGGCAGGGGAAGCAGGATTCGAACCCACATCGACGGTTTTGGAGACCGCTGAACTACCCTTGTTCTATTCCCCTAAAACGGTGGACTCCCCTGTCCGGGAAATCCACCTTGTTATAAGGATTGATTACTCAATAATCTTGGTAACCTGACCAGCACCTACTGTACGTCCACCTTCACGGATAGCGAAACGAAGACCTTCGTTAAGTGCAACCGGAGTGATGAGTTTTACGTCGATCTCAACATTGTCTCCAGGCATAACCATTTCAACACCTGCAGGGAGAGTGATCTCACCTGTTACGTCGAGGGTACGGATGAAGAACTGAGGACGATACTTGTTGTGGAACGGAGTATGACGGCCAC
>CAYMDZ010000197.1:0-2637 GCA_964389355.1 uncultured Muribaculaceae bacterium
ATGTTCACTTCGCCGGTAATGTCGCCCGTAAGGGTCGAAACGTCCACGGTAGGGTTCTCGGCCATCACCTTTCCGGTGATTGTGACCTCACCGCCTATCACAGAGCCGTCTGCACGAAGCTTCTCAAGATCGAGATCGCTGAAATCAAGATTCTTTATGTCAACCGTTTTCGAATATTTGCCGTCCTCTATAAGACCGTAGATCTGGAAGCTTGACGGATTGACGAAGTCAGGCATACGCACCTTCAGTTCGACGGAATACTGACCTTCGCCGATGTCCGGCAGATTATTAAGGTCGATGTCCATCTGCGCCTTGACGGCATCCAGATTGACGGTGCCCAGACCCTTTACCATCTCCGGAATGTCCGCCGCGCCAATCAGCTCCATATCAGTGCTTTCGTCTATATCTATGGCCAATTCGTCAAGCTGTATGCTCTGTGCCTCGATGGCCGGGATGGTGGCGCTCACGGACATATCCTTGCCTGCTGCCGGAAGGAGCTTGGCGATATCGTATCTGCCGTCCGGGAGCCCGGCACTGCCTTCCACGCTGTAGGTGTCCTCGAACACATATTTGTCTCCGGATTTCTTCGGAGTGATGACGAATTTGCTTATAGGAAGCGTGTAGGTGGCCTTCTTAATGTCAGAAACAACGAGCGTGCTGGCCTCCTCGTCATATTCAAGGCCGGACGGAACCGTGCCGAACCTGATGAATGAAGGGACGTTAACCAGAATTCCGTCTTCTGAAATCACCTTCACGCCCTCGATTTCAGGAATGTCGATGACGAGCGTCAGGGCAGGAGAGCCCTTCGGAATGACGGTGAAGGTTCCGAAATTGCCTATGTCGTCAGGAAGATCGTAGGAGATCTTCTCGTCCTCGTCGTCTATGTCGTAGGTGAATCCGACTATCTGGCCGTAGGCGCTGTCCAGTTCGAAATCCACGAAGGAAATTTCAACTTTGACGGCGATGTCCTCAGTGACCGCAGAAGCCTCTGACACGGAAGTCTGAAGGTCGGAGCACTTTACGCTTCCGGTGAGGGTAATTTTCTTGTCCTGAGCGATTTTCGCACCGTTGAGGGACGCCACCTCGTAAGTTCCTGACGCCTTGTAGGAATTGGCCGGGCCAAGCACGAGAGACGAGCAGTCCAGAAGGGTGGAACCGCCCTTGAAGGTGAGCAGGTCGCCGAGTTCAACCTTCACTTCCGGAGTTATCTCGCCGGATGTGAAGATGCATCCCGGGATGCTGACGTCCACCTTGATGGCTGAACCGGCCTTGAGATATATGGTCTCCACGCTCTGGATATGTGCAGAAAGTTGCACACCGGATACCACGGCGCTGTCGTCAGACGAGAACGGAAGGGTGGTTGCCGGCAGGGTGACGGTGCTCAAACCTGCCTTCTGGGCCACTGCAGCGGCGGTTTTTACCTCAGTCTGGGTAAAAATGGTGCTGTGCTGCCCGGTAGGCTGAAAATCAGCGATGTCGAAGGAGAAATCCATCAGCTTCTCGCTGTAGGAATAGTTTTTCTCATCAGTGGAAAGCGAAGACGCATCGAGCGAACCGATATTGTAAGACACTGACTGAGTGTAACTTACAGCGTCAATATCAACTATATTCTGAAGATCCAGGTCATTGATGGCGTCAGTGAGCGAAAACTTGTTCTCATAACTGAGAAAATAGTTCCCGTTGTCGCCGACCTTGAGATATTCGCCGAACGCAGTCGTGTCTATTCCGGTGAGACGGAGAATGGAATCAACCGTAATCTTGGCCGTGTTCTGGACAAGAGGAATCGAAATTCCATTTTCGAACAGCGTGACTTCGGTATCGACGTTCTTAATCTTGTCGAACGAATACCGGTCATCGACTTTGCAACTGTGCAGGCTCGTGATGATCAGGAGCGTTGCCAGGGCTGCAGTGCTGATAGGTTTTCTTTTGAACAACATATTATGTAAGGTTATGTATTGTCAGAATTTGCAGTTACACGTTAAAGGTAACAATTATTTTCCGAATTCCGCATTCTCACGGGGTCTTTACTTCCGCAAGGGGAACTCTCACAATACACAAGTTAACATAATATAAATTGTATAACAAAATTGCATCGACAAGGCAGTGTCTTTTCTCAGCTGCCAGTAAAATCCACCGATCTCTCGCAAATTATTCGTAAATTTGTACCTATGTGGAAAAGACTGATTAAGGCGGTTCTGGCTGCGGGCGTGGCGATGATGCTGGCGGCGTGTCAGAACGGACAGAACGGACACAAGGACCAAGCGGAAGAAATCCCACCGATTGGCTTCCGTGAAAGCGACTATCATAAGGAAAGCACTGCGGTCAGAAGCGGTGAGACGCTTCCCGCGCTGCTCAAGCGCATTGGCCTGCCGAAAGACTCTGTGGGCGTTATGCTCAGCCGGCTTGACACGCTGTTCTACCCTCGGAAGATGAAAAGCGGGCAGAAGGTCGAGGCATACTACAGCGGGGATTCTCTGAACCACAAGCTCGAATACGCGGTCTATTCGCATTCAAAGACGAAGGTAACTGTCTTCAAATGTGCGGATTCCCTGTATCTGTGGAACTATCGGCGACCCGTCACCCACGAGCAGAAATCCATTGACGTGACCATCAACAGCTCCCTCTGGGCAGACCTCA
>CAYMDZ010000198.1:0-2626 GCA_964389355.1 uncultured Muribaculaceae bacterium
CGCTTTACGGCGACGAACTTTCGGAGAAGATCTCGCCGGTGATGGCGGGCCTTTCGATGTTCTGCAAGCTTGACAAGCCGGAATTCATCGGCAGGGACGCTCTGGTTAGGCAGAAGGCCGGGGGAGTGGAGCGAAAGCTCGTTGGTCTGGAAGTAAAGGACAGGGCCATTCCGCGCGCCGGTTATGCGGTTCTGAACGCCGGCGGAGAGGAGATCGGCGTGGTGACTACAGGCTATCACAGCATCTCGCTGGACCGCAGTCTGGCGTTCGCGCTGGTGGAGAGCGCCTACAGCGCGCTTGGCACGCAGCTGCAGGTGAAGATACGCAACAAGGTCTTCCCGGCGGAGGTTATAAAGAAGAGATTCTATCAGACAAACTATAAAAAATAGATACTATGAGTAAAATTGTTGCAGGACTCCTGTACAGTGAGTCACACGAATGGGTGAAGGTGGACGGAAATATCGCCATCATAGGAGTTTCAGATTATGCTCAAAGCGAACTTGGGGATATCACTTACGTGGATATGCCTTCGGAAGGGGACACGGTGGCCAAGGGCGAGGAGCTCGGCGCTCTGGAGAGCGTGAAGACGGCCGCTGACATCATCAGCCCTGTGAGCGGTACCGTAATCGCTACCAACAATGCCGTAGAGGACGATCCTTCCCTTATCAACGCCGATCCTTACACGAACTGGATCGTGAAGGTGGAGATGTCAGACACTTCTGAACTTGACGGACTTCTTAGCGCCGCCAAATACGAGACCATTCTTTAATATGGCAGAACATTTCGCTTATTTCCCTCATACCGAAAAGGATATAAGGGAGATGCTGGAGAGGATATCGCTTTCGTCGCTTGACGACCTGTACAGCGATGTCCCTTCTGACTTTATATACAGGGGGGATTTCGATCTGCCCGACGCTCTGAGCGAACAGGAACTCAGGGACTTTTTCGCCGGTTTGGCGGCGAAGTGCCCCCAGAAGAAGGTCCTGGTAGGGCAGGGCGCCTATGACCATTACACTCCCGCAGTGGTGGAATACCTCTGCTCCAGGAGCGAATTCCTGACGGCCTACACTCCGTACCAGGCCGAAATTTCGCAGGGAACGCTGCGCTATATCTTTGAATATCAGTCTATGATATGCGCGCTGACGGGGATGGACGTATCGAACGCGTCGATGTACGACGGGCCTACCGCCGCGGCTGAGACCGTGCGTTTCTGTGTGGCCAATACGAAAAAGCGCAACACCGTGCTGGTCAGCTCCGCTCTGCTTCCGCACGTGCTGGAGACCCTGGAGACCTACACACGTTTTTCGGGCGTCGAACTCAAATACATTGCCCTGACCGACGGGCAGACTTCACTGGAGTCGCTCGCTTCGCTCTTGGACGACACCGTGGCGGGCGTGCTGCTTCCTCAGATCAACAGGTTCGGCATCATCGAAGACCACACGGGCGTGGCCGAGCTGGTACACGGCGCCGGCGCGCTGCTGGCCGAGTACTGCGATCCGTCTGCATTGGCAGTCATAAAGACTCCGGCGGAATGGGGCGCGGACGTGGCTGTGGGTGACGGTCAGCCTCTGGGCATTCCTCTGTGCTATGGCGGCCCTTACGTGGGCTTTATGGCCTGCAGGACCGAGTATATGCGCAAGCTCCCGGGCCGCATCGTGGGACAGACCGTGGACAGAAACGGCAAGCGCGCCTATGTGCTTACCCTCCAGGCCCGCGAACAGCATATCCGCAGGGAAAAGGCCACTTCGAACATCTGCTCGAACCAGTCGCTGATGGCCCTCTGGGTGACGGTTTATCTCTCACTGATGGGCCCCGAAGGACTCAAACGCGTGAACGAATTGAGTTTTAGCGGAGCGCATTGGCTTAAGGAAGAACTGCTGCGCACGGGCCTTTTCGAAGATCCGTTCCCGGGCAAGCCGTTCCTTAAAGAGTTTATGCTCAGGTCTTTGATTCCGGTCGAGGAACTTCAGAAGCATCTTTGGGACGCCGGATTTTTCGCCGCACTTCAGACTGCGGAAGGGTACGTGGATTTCTGCGTGACGGAAAGGCACGACACCGCGGAACTTCAGAAGGTGGTCGATACTGTCAAATCCATTAAATAGCGGAGGGTATGAAATATTACGATAAACTGATCAAAGAACTTTCCGTAAAGGGTCGCCAGGGCTTTTCCCTGAGGCCTTCGACGGGGGAGGTGCAGATCCCAGCGGCACTCAGGCGCGGAACTGAACTGGACCTTCCTGAAGTCAGCGAGGTGGACGTCGTAAGGCATTACACGAACCTCTCGCAGATGAATTTCGGTGTGGACACCGGGTTTTATCCTCTCGGCAGCTGCACTATGAAATACAACCCTAAGATCAACGAGGAAGTCTCCGCCATTCCGGCTTTCCAGAACACGCATCCGCTGATGCACAGCGAAGGCCTGGAGGAGATTTATTCGCTGACTGACAAATACCTGGCCGCCATCACGGGTATGGCCCACTTCACGTTCCTGCCTTGCGCCGGAGCTCACGGGGAGCTCACCGGACTTATGCTTATGCGCTCCTACCACGAATCCAGAGGGGATTACGGACGCAGGAGAATCATAGTGCCGGACAGCGCCCACGGAACGAACCCTGCCAGTGCCGCC
>CAYMDZ010000199.1:0-2619 GCA_964389355.1 uncultured Muribaculaceae bacterium
GAAATTGTAGTATTTTTGCACGGTTTTTAGCGGACAGTATCTATGAAATCCATCAGGGAAATTTACAAGATCGGCAAGGGTCCTTCCAGCAGCCACACGATGGGCCCTCAGCTGGCTTCGAAGGTGTATCTGGAGCATCACGGCGATGCCCGGGCGTTCTATGTGAAGCTCTACGGTTCGCTTGCCGCCACGGGACGCGGGCATCTCACGGATGTGGCCATAAAGGAAGTGCTCTCGCAGGCCGGCAGGGTGTATATTGAGTGGCGTCCGAAGGAATTTCTGCCGGCGCACCCGAATGCGATGAAGATAGCCGTCATCGCGGCGCCCGAGTCGCTTCCGGAGGCCGATTCTCTGAGTCAGGAAGAGATTGGCAGGCTGGTTCTGCAGGACGAATGGACCTTCTACAGCATCGGGGGAGGTGCCATCAGGTGTGAGCAGCTTCCGGAGGTGGAGTCGGAGGACATCTATCCGCTCAACACGATGACCGAGCTGCTTCAGTGGTGCAATTCGAACGGCAAGGCCTATTGGGAGTATGTGGAGCAGATCGAGGGGCCGGGGATTTATGATTATCTGCTGGAGGTGTGGCGCGTGATGCAGGAGTCCATTGAGCGCGGCCTTGACCACGAGGGCGTGCTTCCAGGACCGCTTCATCTTCGCCGCAAGGCCGCCTCGTACTATATCCGCAGCGAAGGGTACAAGGACGTCCTCCGCACCCGCGGCCTCATCTTCGCGTATGCATTGGCAGTGAGCGAGGAGAACGCTTCCGGCGGAGTGATAGTGACTGCGCCGACCTGCGGTTCGTGCGGCGTTCTGCCCAGTGTGATGTATCATCTGAAGAAGGTGTACAATTTCAGCGACAACCGCATCGTCCGTTCGCTGGCTACTGCCGCCCTGGTGGGCAATGTGGTGAAGACCAATGCCTCCATATCCGGAGCCGAAGTGGGCTGCCAGGGAGAGGTCGGTGTGGCCTGTGCGATGACCGCTGCCGCTGCCAATCAGCTTATGGGCGGAACCCCTGCGCAGATAGAATATGCCGCTGAAATGGGCCTTGAGCACCATCTGGGAATGACCTGCGACCCTGTGTGCGGTCTGGTGCAGATTCCGTGCATAGAACGCAATGCCTATGCCGCCGCGCGTGCGCTGGATGCCAATATCTACGCGTCATACACCGACGGACTTCACCGCGTGTCTTTCGACCAGGTGGTGAGCGCGATGAAGCAGACGGGCAAGGATCTGCCGTCGCTTTACAAGGAAACCAGCGAAGGGGGTCTTTCCGCTATCTGGAAATAAGGCTTCTGGAGCTTATGAGGGTGTTGTACCTGTCAAGTACTTCGCCCACCACGTCTTCCCAGCTTCTTACGATGGATCTGCTGGCCTGAAGGCCGACTCTTTTGACTCTCTGAGGGTCTGCGATGAGCTCGCGCAGTTTGTCTTCGAACGCCTGGAGGCTGTTGTCTATCAGGAATCCGTTCTCGTCATCTGTAAGTATGGTGGATGCGGTGGCGCCCTTTACCATCACTGCAGGAGTGTGCAGGGCTGCGGCTTCGCGTACCACGAGGGGAGCGTTGTCGTAAAGTGAGGGGAAGAGGAACAGGTCCGCTGCTGCGTAGTATTTCTTGATCTCGTCGCGGCTGGTAAGATTCCCGACGAATTTCACGCATCCGTCCAGGCCCTTTTCGCTGACAAGCGACTTCATCGCTTCCGCGGCGTAGCCTGTGCCCACGAAGAACATCCTGAATTTCTGGTCTTTGATGCCTTCGAGAGCGTCGATGATGAACCTTACGTTTTTCTCCCAGATGTGCTGGCCGACAAAGAGGAACACGAAGTCATCGGGTTTGATGCCCAGGGCGTTGCGAGCGTTCACGAAATATTCTTCCGGATAGTCCGCACAGAGGTCGGACCCGTTGTCCACCACCTCGACAGGACCCTTGTAGCCATATTCGCGGATGACCTCCTTGACGGATTCCTGCGGTACCCAGACCTGGTCCGCGGCCTCGTAGAAGGAGACTATCTTCTTGATGACGGCGTTGACCATAGGTTCCGGAAGGACTCTGGAGAAGTCGTCGCGGTATTTGGAGTGGAATGTGGCCACGCAGGGGATGTTCTGGCTTTTGGCTATCTTCAGGGCTGCGCGTCCTGCCACGAACGGGCTGTGCGCGTGCACTATCTTGAAATCTCTTTTGGCTATCTTGGTGAGATACGAAGGGTCGATTTCGGCGATTCCCGTGACGTAGGGTTTTCTGAACGGTACCGGCATGGAGAAGTAGTCCAGCACTTCGAAATCGTACTTTGAGTAGTCTGTTCCGGGAACGTGCGGGGTGATTACCGATACGCCGCCCACCATTTTCTGCATCCAGTATGCGTAGTTGTACACGCAGACGGACACGCCGTCCATCACCGGAGGAAAACATTCATTGAACAGGCCAATGTTGAAATTTTTCTTTTCCATAATTCAATCTATCCACCGCGAATATACAACTTTTATTTCAATTGCCCTGCCCGCATTTCAGTCAAAAACTTTTCAGAAATGTTGCGAATTCCGGATAATTCACTATGTTTGCCGTCAGAAGCCGGAGCACGGTGCCCCGGTATTTAACCAAACAAAAAGGTATATGAAAA
>CAYMDZ010000200.1:0-1341 GCA_964389355.1 uncultured Muribaculaceae bacterium
TTTCGAATGGGATACGTCTTTCTCTGACGACGGCTTTCATAAATACGGTTATGGCCGCGGTGCTGGTGAACCCGAAATCATCGCAGATGGTATCGAAATTCTTTTTCAGGGTTTCATCCACCCTCATTGATAAAGTTGACTGAGACATAATAAAAATCTTTGATTATATTCGCAAAAATAATGCAATGTATTGAAAATTACAATACATTGTATTTAATTTGTGCTGGGCTTTCGCTTGGAGATTCAATCAGTGTCTTCGGGGACTTCCGAAGCCTTGTCAGTACAGGGTCGCGAAGCGACTTGGTTATTCTTTCGGGAACAGGGCCACGTTGTCGAAGGAAGGGGTGAGCTTACCGTCCTCGATGGCGTGGATGATCTCCACGACTTTGTCGTTGTACGGGGTAGGGACTCCCACTTTGCGGCCGTATGCGCACACGCTTCCGTTGATGGCGTCCACCTCGGTTTTCTTCCCGTGCTCAATGTCCTGCAGCATGCTGGCCTTCAGCAGAGCGTGCTTCTTGATGGCTATCGGGATGATGGCAAATGAAATTGCCTTCTTGATGGGGTTGTTGTAGTCCAGGAGCTTCACCACGTCCTTCCCCTGGATAGGCTCTATCCTGATACCTCCGGCCTTGCACACCTCTATGCATTCCTTGATTATGGCCTGGACTATCCTGCGGGAAGACTTTTCCTTCGCTGCCTGCCCGAAGGTGCTGCCGCACACGGCGCTCATTCCTGAAAATGAAGCGTTTATGAGAAGCTTGCTCCACCTGGTCCCGATGAAGTTCCTGTCCACCTCGACAGGGCCCATCTTCTCCAGAAGCGCCTTCACTTCGTCGAAATGCCCGTTAGGTCTGTCTCCGAGATACCCGAGCGAGAAGGTGAGGCTGTCAGGCGAACTGGTAAGCTCGCTCACTCCGGGTTCGGTCATCGTCGCGCCCCAGGCCACGGTGCATCCCAGCACTCTGTCCTCGCCCACGATCTCGCTGATGAGCAGTTCCGGAAGGCCGTTCTGCAGGGTCACGATCACTCCGTCCTCGCTGAGGTAGTCTTTCAGGAATGTCACCACCTCCTGATTGTGCTGCTGCTTGGTCATCAGGAAGATGACGTCATACTTTCCGCTCATCTGATCCGGAGTGTAGACGGTAACCTTCTGGACAAAGTCCACGGTACCCGTCACATGCGCTCCGCTCTTTTGAAGCGCCTCCACGTGTTTGACATTGCGGTTGATGAGTTCTATCTGCCCGCCGCCGCGGGTGATGAACGCTCCCAGGATGGTGCCGAGCGAACCGGCTCCGTAAATCGCTGCTCTCATAGATGTTCTTTTTTAGTTCCGGTAAA
>CAYMDZ010000200.1:1441-2617 GCA_964389355.1 uncultured Muribaculaceae bacterium
GCCCCGCGCGAGCGGAGATCGAACTCCCTTATGGAATTGGCCACGGCTATCATCCTCCCGTCCGGCAGGAACTTGAATTCGTGGTGCGCATTTTCGATGAAGCCCTCATTGGCCTTCCTGTGGAACAGAATGTTCCCGTCGAGGTCCGCCACCCAGAAATCGTTCACCAGCCGCAGAAAATCTTCGCTGTCCTCGCCGTCCTTGAAGCCTGTCATAACTGCCAATCGCTGCGTCTGCGGGTCGAACCATCCGGTGCGCACGCCTTCCCCGAAGCTCTGATACCAGACAATGTTCCCGTCATAGTCGCAGAAGGTGACATAGCCCGGCGACGAGCTGTCCAGCTGCATAATGTAGCCCGGCAGAGCCCTGTCGGCAGTGGATGTCCGCTCGACCGTGTAGATGGGGATGTCTTCGGGAAGACTTCCCGTGCGGAATTCCACCTGTCTGGAGCGGGCCGCGCTGCCTTCCACCAGAATCTCGAAACTGTATCCGGTCTGCTGGTAGAGGAACTTGAGCGTGGTCACGTTCGAGCCGGCCCTGCCTTTCTGCAGGGAGGTCGTGGCGGCGGTGCCGCTTTTGTCGGAACTTTGCCAATACCTGACGCGATAACTGCAGTCCTGCCTGAGATTGAGCGTTATCTGTGCGCGGAGGGCGTTGTCCTGCGTGGACACGGCGACCTCCTCCGCCCAGAAGGCGAAGCTGTCCTCTTTACGGGAACATCCCTGCAGCACGAGAACGGCCGCAAGGATGCAGTAAGATCTAAGATTCATCAAATCAGTTCTGATAAATTACTTCCACGCTCTGCAGATAGTAGCCTATGCCGGTCTCGTCGGAGTTCCACAGAATCTCTATCTGTCCGCTTGCACTTCCCGTGAATGCAAATGTAGTCATATCATTCGACAGTTTCTGCACAGTTCCGAAAGCATTTTCACCTACCTTGACTGAGACTTCCGCCTGCTTTGAACTGTCGCTGTCCGAGCAGGTGACCTTCACGGCCTTTATCGTGCCCGGGATGTCCGAGGTGTAAAGACGCATGCTCTTGACGTGGAAGTCCGTATTTGCGCTCCAGCCTATGCCGATCTGAAGCCCCCAGTTCTTCCAGTAGAATATAGGCTCGTTCATCGTCGGCTCCAGATACCATTTGTATCCTTCCGAAGTAGTGGCAGGACCGTCGAT
>CAYMDZ010000201.1:0-2605 GCA_964389355.1 uncultured Muribaculaceae bacterium
CTGTTTTACAAACATTTAAAAAATTGCTCCACTAATGGAGATTTTCTGCTTGTTGAGTTTTTGTGAGAGCAAATTTATATATAATGGTGAATTTTATCAATACCTTTGCTTGTTCCATTGGCGGAACGGCACTAAAGACTAATAACAATAACTGAATCATGAAAGAAACGAAGTTTATCGCGGAGTCGGGTTCGTACTCTTCTCCTGAGGTCAAGATTCTCCACCTTGGCGCTGAAAAGGTGTTTGCCGACAGCGGCAGCAACTGGTACAGCAGCGAAAGCAATGATGCTAATATCAGCTGGTCATATTCAGATGATGAATGTTTGGATTAACTTGAAATGCGCGCTATTATGAAAAGAATTCAATTCAGCTCCATTTTGAGCGTTGCGGCCGTTTTAGCCGCCCTTCTTTCCTGCCAGAAAGAGCAGTCTCTGTCTACTCCTGCATTCTATGTAAAGGTTCCTGCCGGGATAGCCACCAGGGCCACATTCGCCGATGGCGCGGGTATGTCCTGGGAAGATACGGACTATTCGCTTTTCCGTATGGTCGCAGGCACAGACATTTCAACCAAAACCGTGTCCACCGCGACGAGAGTCTCCATAGATGACAAGGGAGTGGCTACATTCGTATTTGATGCCGCTCCTGCAGAAGGAACTACCGTGTCATTCTTCTATGGCCCGGGAACCAATCTGGAATACACATTCAATTCTATTCAGACCCAGAGCACGCCAGGTAAAATCGATGCTGCAAATCTTTGCTTCAAGGCTGTGAATGTTGCCGTTACGGAGGCTTCCGCCGCACCTGCGATGCAGTTGGTGGGAAGCGTTCAGCGTTTCCTTATCTATTCTTCCACCGGAAAATATGCCGCGGAGAAAGTAGAAGCTATCAAGATCACCTCATCCAACGAGAACATAACCGGACTTATCGGTTATAACGGCCTCGGACAGCCTCGTAAAAATCCGGGTGCCGATTATACTGCCGCCGAGACGGAGACAATCATCTGGAGCGGCTCAAAGTCAGTAACCGTCAATGTCACCGGACCTATGGCCATCGAGGCGAAGGACCAGAATTCCACCAAGGGTAAGGGTATCTATATTTCCATCCCTGCCGGCAGCATCTCATCCTACACCTATCAGATCACTACCGACAAGGCCGAGTATATCTATACTTCCACGAATGCCAGGACATACGAGAACTGTAAGGTCGCTAACGTGTTCATCAATCTGGAGAATGCCTCTGTAGTACGCGGCGAGAAGGGAAGTGTGATTCCGGAAGTCAAATATACAGGCGGTCTTCCTGATACATTTACTCTCAATGCGGACGCCACCACTGACCAGGGTATAAGTTGGTGGTACGCCACCGTCGACGGCAGCACCAGAGAGAACCGCGTCGAGTCTTCTTACGATGGCACCATTTTCTATTCCACCGAGAATGTGAAGTTCACTGCCACCGACGAGAGCGGTAACGCTGTGGACTGGATCAGCTGCAAGTACAAGACCAATGACACCTGGTGGCAAGTAACTTATACGGCTAACGAGACCGGTGCCGAGCGCACTGCCAACATCACTGCCACGTATAATATTCCGGGCTACATCGCCACTCCGGCCACCAAGACGGTGAAGGTGGTTCAGCCTGCGAAATCTGAATAAAACAACTACATAATAACAGCTGAAATTATGAAGATAACCAATTTAGAAGAAAGGAGTTCGTACACCTCTCCTGAGGTCAGGGTCATAAGCCTTGGCTGTGAAAAGGTGTTTGCAGACAGCGGCAACAAATGGAATGATGCTGCCAACTCTTCGGCCGATTTTTCCATCGGGTATGATTGTTATGACGAATTTGAATAGGAGGGTAAGGTTATGAAAAAGATGATTGGAATTTGGACAGCCGCTTTGGCTGCATCAGTATTGTCATTCGCGGCTTGCTCCGAGAAAATTGATGAGCCTGCATCGCAGAATGCCACCAGAACCATCAAGGTCACGGCCAATGTGGAACTCGATGAGTCCGGCTCTGACGTTTCCACCAGGGCCAATTGGGTTGACTTCAAGGGTCTCCAGTGGGAAGAGTCTGACGCCACGAAGCTCGGCCTTATCGACGACAAAAACGGCATCAATGCTTCCACGGCCATGACTATCGCAACTGACGGTACGGCTGTGTTTACCGGTGAGGTAAAAGATGAGGCTACAAAATTCCTCGCAAGCTATCCTAAAGTCAATGCTGGAGTGAATGACGGATGCTCAACGATCTATTTCAACATCGCTTCCGCCCAGACTCAGGCTGCTGCAGGCGCTATGGAAAGCGCTGACGGCAAAGTCGCAATGGTCGGCAAGGCTCCGATAGAACTCAGCTCGGCTACCGAGTACTCCGCTTCGATGAGGATGATCTCATCCCTTGCGCGCTTCCTGGTGTATTCTACCGAAGGCAAGACCGACAAGGTGAAATCTGTTTCCGTTACATCAGATCAAAATATTGCCGGTGCGAGAGTCGCCATCGTAAACTGGTCAAATGAAGGTAATTATGAGTTCAACGGCGGTGAAGTATCCAAGACTGCGACCGTCACTCTTACCGAGCAGTTTGACCTTAACGGCATTACCTCCATGGATAA
>CAYMDZ010000202.1:0-2544 GCA_964389355.1 uncultured Muribaculaceae bacterium
TTGTGCTTGCAGCAGCGTACCTGCTTTTTATGAAGAAATATTATCATCTTCACGCAGAATATTTGGAATCTCTTAACAAGAAAGCATAGATATGACAATAGATAAAGAACTCATTGTCCGTCTCTTCGCTGAGGCTGCGGCGAGCCCGCGCCTGCGAATGAATTACGATTTGCGGGATTCGGCTGAGGACGGCTCGCAGCGGATGCTGAACGCGCTGCTGCCGGGGACGCGGGTGCCGATACATCGGCATTCGAATTCATCCGAGAGTTTGGTAGTGCTTTGCGGCTCGATGGATGAGATTTTCTATGACGAGCGTGGCAATGAAACGGAGAGGATTCATTTTGGCCCGTCGTCGGATAATTATGGATGCCAGATTCCTAAAGGTGTATGGCATAGCTTGGAAGTTTTTGAGCCCACGGTGATTATCGAGTTCAAGAACGGAAAGTACGATCCGGTGTCGACGGAGGAACTGCTGGAGGTGCTGGAGGGGACCCGCTGTTTTGTTTTATAGGGGGCGCATTCGCGGGATAAGAGTTTTATGTCGTTGATTATGGGACAGAAGGAAGCTTTGCAGTTGTTCAATGACAGGCAGATCAGAACTGCCTGGGATGACAAGGAGGAGAAATGGTATTTCTCGATTGTGGATGTGGTGGCGGTGCTGACGGAGAGCCCAGTGCCGAGAAAGTACTGGAGTGTGCTGAAGAGCCGGATTAAGAAAGAGTCTGCTGAGTTGACTACAATTTGTAGTCAACTGAAGATGACTTCGGCGAATGCGCTTGGCCTTACAGCACCGGATGATGCCCCTCAGATAGATTCCGGTGATGCCGAAGAACAGTTGGCGTGATGTAGAGAGGTTATGGAAATCTCGGCCAAAATGCGATATTTTTCAGCGTTTTGGCTGAGATTTTTGATTGTTGTGACGGTAATTCATTGGCATAAAGATAAATGCTGAATTTTTCCAATACTGATAAATCACGGCCAGAATGTAATTATTTGCTATGTTTTGGCTGAGATTCTTGGAAATGCCCCGGAAATAATCTACTTTTGCGAAAAAGAATCGCTATGAACATTGAGAATATCATCGGCAGAAAGGCGGAGCTGAATACGCTGGATCGTCTTTATCGTTCGGACAAGTCGGAGTTTCTGGCCATATACGGACGGAGACGTGTGGGGAAGTCCTATCTGGTAGATGAGAGCTTTAGAAATGAACTTGCTTTCTCAGTGGTCGGGATATTCAGGAAAAGTGTGGATGGTGATGAGTTTCAGTATAAGAAGACTCAGCTCAGGCATTTTTACCGAAGTCTGTTGGATTATGGCCTCGAGCCGTCCTGTAACGAGCCGAATGACTGGATTGACGCATTTGATATGCTCAAAAAATTGTTGAGCGGGAATTCGTCCAGGCGAAAGGTCGTGTTTATGGATGAACTTCCGTGGCTTGCCGGTCCGAAATCTTCCGAACTAATAGAGGAACTGGGATATTTCTGGAACAGTTGGGCGGTAAAACAGCGGAATATTTTCCTGATTGTATGCGGTTCCGCCACGAGCTGGATGCTGAACAATGTCATCAGAGACTATGGGGGACTTCACGCCCGTCTTACGGAGAAGATGTATCTTGCGCCGTTCAGTCTTTATGAATCAAAGCAGTACTACGCCGGCAGGGGATTCAGAATGTCAGATTATGAGATTGCCCTTAGCTATATGGCCATCGGTGGAATCCCGTATTATATGGACCGTATGCAGCCGGGAAGGACACTGAGTCAGAACATTAATGAATTCTATTTTCGAAACTCTTCGATCAAACAGGAATTCATGGATGTTTATACCGGTCTTTTTCAGTCCGCGGAGAGATATGTGGACATAGTCCGGCTGCTTGGCGGGAGGTTTTACGGAATGACCAGGAATGAGATTCTGGCGGCCACAGATCTCAAGGGAGGCGGGACCTTTACCAAAATGCTGGATAATCTTCAGGAATGCGGAATAATCCGGTCATTTTCGAGATACGGCGCACACAGGAAGGAGACTGTTTATCAACTTTGCGACTTTTTTTCGTTGTTCTATTTGAATTTCGTCGGCGGAAAGACTCAGCGGAAGGATTGGACTTATTTTCAGAGGTCGCACGAATATGAGAATTGGGCAGGCAGGACATTCGAATTGCTTTGCTCCAGACATCTTGAGCAGATCAAGGCGGCGTTGAGAATCAAATCCCTGGGGCAGGACTACTGCTGGATTGGCAGCGGGCCTGACGGTACAGGAGCCCAGATAGATATGGTTATACCTGCACCGGAAGAGCGGACGGATTATCTTTGTGAGATGAAATTCTCTGAAAGCCCGTATTTCATAACAGCCGATTATGAGCGGAAGCTTCTGAATAAGCTGGAGGCATTCAAGATTTCGAAAAACCATAAGCCATCACATTCCCTTCTTTTGATTATGGTGACGTCAATGGGACTTGGGGAATCTGTGCATAACGGCATCGTGAATGCGTCCGTCAGTCTGGAAGATCTTTTCAGAGAGGTGTAGTCCGGAAAAATTGTTATCTTTGCA
>CAYMDZ010000203.1:0-2538 GCA_964389355.1 uncultured Muribaculaceae bacterium
ACTCGCAATGATATTCGGGGAAATCTGAGCGGAACAGTACGCTGTCTTCCGGCAGATTCGCTATTCGTTTTCTCAAGGTTTCGCTATCATTTGATGTATTATGTTTTCTCATATTACCTTTGAAATTTTGCCAATTTTTCAAAGGTAAAGATATCCCTTTTTCATTAACAATGCAAATAAAATAGTCTGTAACTTCGAAATCCTGACTGAGGTAACCTGCTCCGATACTGAAGTTTTTCATTTGTAATTCATTTATTCATTGTGGCTTCTGCAATGAGCGGTTTATGTTATAAAAGAAAGTGTGAAGCCTGGCACTTTTTATCAGGATGTCTGACAAAGGCGAATATAGAAATTCATTTGAAAAAACACAATTTCTGACAATAGGATAGTCTCCATCGGCCAAGAATTTACTTTAGGCAATTGACACACGCCGATTATTGCTATCTTTGTCCTCTCAAGAATCAGGATGCAGACACAGATCTCAACGATAGAAGTGGTCGCCGCCGTCATCAGGGACGGTGGCAGGATATTCGCCACGCAGCGCGGTTACGGCGATTTCAAGGATATGTGGGAGTTCCCCGGCGGCAAGATCGAGCCAGGCGAGACACCGGAAGAGGCTCTCCGTCGCGAGATCAGGGAGGAGCTCTCCGCCGACATCTCCGTGGACCGCTTCATCTGCACCGTCGAGCACGACTATCCGACCTTCCATTTGACGATGCACACTTACCTCTGCCAAGTCGTTCACGGCCAACTCCGCCTCCTCGAACACGAGGCTGCCAAGTGGCTCGACATCGCCCACCTCGACACCGTCGACTGGCTCCCCGCCGACCTCAAGGTCCTGCCTCAGCTCAAGGCTTTGCTGCAGACCAATCAGTAACTTGCTCCCGTCGGGGGAGTGAGGGAAGATTGGCCGGTAGGGGAATTAGAGCGCCCGGGTGAGGGTGTAGAACCACTGGTAGCGGACCTTGGAGTGGACTGACTCGTTGTTGCGGGTGATCTCGACCATATCGCCGAAGGCATTTTTCACTTCGTCGGTGTTCTCCGGCGGTACGACATAGTCGAAGGGGCTGTAATACAGGCGGATCTTGTGTTTCGGAGTCCAGCCGCGGGTGAGATCGTTCTTCTCCAGGCAGGTCAGGAAATCCTTATACAGGTCCGATTCCGGATTCTGCGCATCTGCGCTGAGGAAATCGTCGAGGCCGGGGGCGAGGGCTCCCAGGGCATCGTCGATCCGGTCATTCATATCTTCGGCGACGGTTCTTTTCAGTCTCAGGGCTTCGTCGATGGAGGCTTTCTGGGCCAGATACTTGTCGCTGTAGAATTCTTCCTCGTCATAGGTCTCGAGAATGTCCGGATATCTGGCCATCATAGACTTGATGAGCAGCGGAACCGATACGGGGAACGGGACTCTTTTCTTCTGTAGCCAGAGCCGCGCGGTGAGAGCGGGATCGTACGGGCCGGCGCAGCAGTAGGAGTATTCGAAACGCCATTTGCCTGCCAGGTCTTCGTGGGTGTCCAGGTATCTGTGGATGGCCAGGGCGTTGGCGGCGCCGTCTGAACTGCCCAGGACACGCAGGGTCCAGTCATCCTCCAGGGTGCCGCTGCCGTATTTTCTGAATATGGCCATCGCCGGCTCGAGGGCGTCGATGGCGTTTCTGGCGGCAGTCTCACGGTCCATATAGGCGACGGTGCATTGGCCTGAAGCTGAATAGCCGAGGCCGTCGGGCATAACGATAAGGTTGTCGTTGGTGATGAGTCCGAGCTCGAGCGAACCGTCCTCGGAAGGACATTCGGAGCTGGCGGTGTAGGTCGGGTGCTCGTAGAGGTAGATGTGGTCGGGGTCCAGATTGTGCCAGCCGAGGAGCCAGTAGCGGCCCCAGCCCACCCTGGCGGACAGTGTCCTGGTGTGACCGTCGGCATCCTTGGATCTGTAGAGGAAGCCGTATGAGATGATGCTCAATGCCAATCCGTTCGCACCGGTTTCCTTGTCCAGCTCGGCTTCCGTGTTCCTGGCGTTCTCGAGGAAGGCCTCGCGGAGTTCGGCCAGGTCGTTGTCGGAATTGGCGCCGTCCGGTCCGAAGACCTTGTCCGCCCATTCGTCGACGGTGTATTCGTATGTGCCTTCCGGAATGATCTCGAAGTATGCTTCGTCTTCCTCGTCTGTAGTGTCGGCGTTATGCTTGTCGCAGGAGGCGAAGGTGAGAATTCCCGCAGCTGCCGCGTACAGAAGCGGAAGAAGTCCTTTAACCCTGTTCATTTTATGATGATTCTCTATCGTAATACAACTAACTTGCTCTTAGCGCGTTATGCCGATGCGGCCCGGCCCTGTGGCCGTTCCGGCGGACATTCTCGCCGAAAAATCACGCTAAGATATTCATAATTGTGGTAATTGGCAAGGATGGTGGGTTTGGATTTTTCGTTCAGAATCCATAACTTAGACGAAGATTGTTTTAAACTATAACCATGCAGAATATGGAATCAGGTACTTATAAGCCTTACGCCGCTCCCTGTATCGAGGTAGTGGATGTCGTTCTCGAG
>CAYMDZ010000204.1:0-2536 GCA_964389355.1 uncultured Muribaculaceae bacterium
CGCGCTGACATTGGTCGGCCTCAGAACCGTGCTGTCGTTCAGCTGCAGTTTGAATGAACCGGTCTCCGGCCAGATGGTCACCATCGCCAGGGTGTCGTAATCGTATTCATTCCCGTTATCCTTCAGACAAGAGGCGCCGCCAAGCATCACCGATGCGCACAGCGCCAATCCTAAAATTCTCTTTTTCATGATTTTATGTTTTTCTAACCTAACTTCTTTTTAAGCCATTTGCGTACAGGCTTGTCATAGAACCGCGAACTCAGGAATCCGAAGGCCACACACCCGGCATACACGCAGAGGGCCAGCGGCCAGGTCTGCGCGAAGGTGTATTGGCAAGTGCGGATAAGATGCGCGTAGAAAAGGTACATTATCGGGTAGTGCACCAGGTACAGCGGGAAGGACAGGTCGCCCAGCGCCCGGCAGATGCCGTCCGAAACGCCTGTGCCGCTCTGGCCCGCGCTGGCGGCGATCCACACGAGAAGCGGGAATACCCCGGCGATGCACAGGATCTCGAATGCGCCGTTGGCAGTCAGAGTCAGCTCAAGTCCGAAAACCCGGCCGAGACTGCAGGTCCACGGCAGGTACGGCACGTAGAAGATTGCCAGAAGCGCCGCGCTGCATATCCAGAACGCGCCTTTCACGCGGCACGGACGGAATGTGCGCGAAATGTACATTCCCAGGGTGAACGGGAACATCATCCGAAGCAGCCCGCCGATAAAATTGTTTCCGTTCAGGGTCCAGCCCACTCCGACGCTGCCGTAGCCCGACAGATTGAAGAGCGCGAACGCTCCGAGCGCGACGCCGAGCACTGCCGTAAGCACCTTCAGCGCCCTGTTTGACATCTTTCTTAATGCCAATGCGTACAGAATGTTGCCTATGTATTCGAAGAAAAGCGACCAGGTGGGGCCGTTGAGAGGGAACATTTCGCCGTTCCCGCGCACTTCGTTCGGCCAGCCCGGAACTGCCGGGATCATGAACATCGCCAGCAGGAGCGCCCACATAACGGCGGAGGTGGCCACTTTGGTACCGTCCCACTGGACTCCTCCCTGAATCAGGAAAGTGACGAGTCCGACCGCCGCGCCGAAGATCACCATAGGATGGAGCCTTATCAGACGGCGTTTGAAGAACTGCCTGAGAGTGAAGCCCTTGGCCCATCTGTCATCGTAGGCGTATCCGATCACGAAACCGGACAGGATGAAGAAAAAGTCCACCGCCAGATAGCCGTGGTTGATTCCTCTAATCATGTCTCCGCCGGCAAATGAATAGCCTTCGAAGATGTGATACCACACCACCAGCAGTGCGGCCACGCCTCGCAGAGCATCCAGAAGGAGGAAATGCGGCTTGGTCGATTCCAGGGAACTTGCTGCCATATCTGTCTTCAGCTGAACGGTTTAGATGTTGTCGAAAATGAACGGCAGGATGGACTCCACGTTCGGGAATTTCCAGAGCCTCTTCGCCCCCACCCAGATAACTTCTATGGGGTGTCCCGCGTTGAGCTGGTACTGGGCCATAACCTGGCGGCAGGCACCGCACGGAGATACCGGGTCGTCCGCCTGAACCCCGTCCAGTCCGCCCGCAATGGCGATGCAGCTGATATGGTCCTGAGGGTATTGGGAAGCGGCGGCGAACATCGCGCTCCTCTCGGCGCACATTCCGGATGGGAAGGCGGCGTTTTCCTGATTGGCCCCCCTTACCACGCGCCCGCTGTCAAGTCTGAGCGCCGCGCCTACGTTGAAATGGGAATAAGGTGCGAACGAACCTTTCATGGCGTCGATGGCTTCTCTTACCAGCGAGGCGTCCGCACTGCAAAGTTCTTCGATAGAATTGTACTCGATGAACGAGATATTGATGTTCTTTTCGGTCATTGTCTTACAATTAGTGGACTTCAAAGATAAAAATTTATCTTCTAATCCCCAAATCCCGGCCTGCCAGGATGCCGCACGGGCTCGATTCTGCGGTGTTTCGACCCGTCGGCCGCAATGATTTGTTCCGGCAAATGTTTGCTATTACCCGGGATAGTTGTAAATTCGCGCCCTTGAAAACCGTGACGGTTTGAGTTAGCAGTGTACAGGTCGCGAATCGGAAAATTCATTTTCGTGCTGATATCATTGGCCTGCCTTCTTTCCTGTACGAAAGAGGGCAAGGTCGTTTATGTGGTTAGCGGCGAGGAGGACAGATACGTCGGCAATCTGGTGTATTTCGTCACCCGTCAGGGGACGCTCGGCGATGTCGGCTATATGGACGATATGTACCGCGGCGTGGTGAGGGGCACCCAGGGGTGCGGAATGATGCTCTCGCTCGTCGAGATCCCTTCCGACACGGCCAAGGTCGTCTCCACCATCGAATATATGCTGGACTATATGAGCAGCGAGGAAACTGCCCGCAGGGCCCTGGTCATTCTGGCCAATGACGGCCTCGAGCCGCTGCTTCACGAATACGAACATCTGCTCACCAGAGCCTCCAACGTGGACTTTCTGCTCGTGGAGACCACGGACCTCACCCTTCCGATTTACACCCTGCGCATCCCCCAGTACGG
>CAYMDZ010000205.1:0-2513 GCA_964389355.1 uncultured Muribaculaceae bacterium
TCACCTTTGGATGCATCAAAATGCCCGCCGATGGAATTATATTCGCTGCCGGTACGTGCCATAACTTTCGCAGCAAGCGAGATGAGCCCTTCTGCCGTAACAGGAGGATGTCCCTTTATCCATTTCAACCCATACTCATATGCGTCTTTCAGGTCTAGATTCATCAGCTGTTCCACCACAGTGCGTTTCGAAGAGGTAATACCCTCATCGAAAAGCAACTGGGCTTCCACCTCCGTCACGGTACTGCCTTCTATGGCCGTCGAATGGGCGATGATGGAATACAGATAAAACTTGTCGTAATCTATCTGATCCGATATTCCCAACTCCTTATGCCTGTCCAACAGTGCAAGCAACGTTTCTTTACGGTCTCTGGTCATACGGCAAATTTAGTCACTTTGCGCGAAAATCAAATAATCATCTACTTCCGGGAAATTTCCTCCTCGTAGACAGATTCGAAAACTTTTCTAAGCTCAGCGGAATTCCTGATGATAGTGCGAAGTTCCTCCAGGCGCACGGCATTGCGCGATTCCGGAATCCACAGCTTCAGATACCCGCCCTCGGCATACTTCTCTTTCAGGTGCCCGAACGTTCTCTGCCATTGGCCCTCCCTGTCGAGCTCCGGATAATTCTTCAGCCCGAACTGTACGGTCCTCCGGATAACCACCTCCGGAACGATCTGCCGGTCTGCCTCCGCGATTATCCTTCCGTAAACCGTCCGGGGTTCGCTTTTCGAAGAGGCCCTGTGGTCCTCGGCCGCCTGCGCGATGACCTCAATCTGCTCCTGGCCGAACCACCTGTGCAAATCCTCCATCTCGCGGATCATCCTGCCGGATTCCAGATGGTGCGTCGCCCTGTCCACCTGCAGGCCAATGTCGTGACAGGCCGCAGCCACCGCTATCATATCCGGATTGACATCATAATTCCGGGCCAATTCCAGAGCCGTGCGGATAACATACTCCGCGTGATCACGCCGATGTCCCCTGTCGAAATTGTCATATCTGGGGAGAACCGCCACCCGTATCCAGTTCTCTATTTCAGGATTGATGTTCATAATGATTTACAGCAACGGGGTCATATAAATAGGAAGAAAGACAATTCCGTTTTCTTCTTTATAATCCTGCGAATGAATAACATATGAGACATGCAGCTGCTCTGCGAACTTGGTCCGGAATTTCTGTAAAGAAGAGAAGGTATAATTCTTCCCGGACTTCACTTCTACAGGACATATATTGTGAGCGGCGGTGAGAGTCGGCTTCTCGACGAGAAAGTCTATTTCCATCCTATCGGCCGCTTCGTCCGAATTCTTACTGTAAAAATACAGTGAATGTCCGCTTGCAACAAACATTTGCGCCACGACATTCTCAATAAGCATTCCTTCGTTGACCTCAAGTTTACCCAGCAGCAGTTTCTGATATAGTTCTTCCCCCTGAATCAATTTTTCATCAAAAGAGTGAGAAATAAGCAAACCGGTATCGGCCATATAACACTTGAACACCGTCTCGTCACTCTTAAGTTTCATTCCGACCTGAGGCTCAGTCACATTATAGCAAACATTCACGAATCTGGCATCCTTCAACCATAGGAAGGAAGACTCATAGCTCCTGTACCGGGCCTTCTCGTCTATCTCTGAAAGCCTGAACCTCTTCTCGTGCTTCTGGAGCTGCCCCGGGATCTGATCCCAGACAGCCTTTACCTTCTCCGTATATCCTTTCACGTGTTTATCAATACTTTTACGATAAAGTGAGAGGATATCGCGCTTCACCACATCGACTTTCTGAAAATTGCCCGTCTCGATAAATTTCGAGACAGCCTGAGGCATCCCGCCTACAATAAGATATTGCCGGAACAGGGTCATCACTTTCCTGTGCATCGGACCGGCCGCTATATGTTTTTCAAAACAGTCCTTGACGAATGGCCAGGTCATCTCGTCTCCCAAAGCCCACAAAAACTCTTCAAAATCCATCGGGTACATTTGGATCGGGCGTTCCTCCGATGGCAAAAGAATATCTTCGGTATTCTCGTTCAAACTTACCAGTGATCCGGTTTCTATATAATCATATCTACCATCCGCCACCAGATACTTGATAGCCTGCCGGGCCATCGGGTACTTCTGAACCTCATCAAAGATAATCAGAGATTCCCTTTCATAAAGCTCTACGCCTGCTATGTTCTGGAGATACATCAGAAAAAGCGGTGTCTCATTCAGATATTCATCGAACACCGACTTCATAGCCTTGCCAATGTGCGCAAAATCCACGAGGATGTAAGACCTGTATTCTTTCCGTGCGAACTCCTCGACAATATAACTTTTACCGACGCGTCTGGCGCCTTCGATAAGAAGCGCAACTTTTCCGCTTTCCTCTCTTTTCCATCGCAAGAGGTCATCATATATCTTTCGTCTCATAAATCAATGACTTAACGCATGCAAATATAACATAAAATCACGAAACCGAGATTTTTTAACGGCATAAATTGCACGAAACCGAGATTTTTTAACGGCATAAATTCACGAA